>NZ_CEXBBO010000027.1:17592-67126 GCF_982611455.1 Stutzerimonas sp. | reverse complement strand
AGCAGCATCAATTTAACGGGGAGTTGGTGTCCGGTTTTGTAGGGGCAAGTCCAATCGGCCTGTACTTGTCCTTCCAGTAAGAACATCAGGGTAGTAACCAGTATTAGGACACGCATAATCACTCCCAACGCCGATTGGTGGCTCGGACCGCAGCAGTTCCTGGACTGTAGCGGCCAGCCAGGCGATAGGGCGACAGGCCAACGGCGTAGCCGAATGCCAGCAGACGATTACGCAACGAACGGCTCCACCAGCCGTCGCGCTGCCAGCGTCTGGGGTCGATCTGTAATCCCCGCTCAAGGCGTACGAAGCGGCCAAGCCTGCGTAATCGGTCTATTAATTCAACCTCCTCGAACAATGGCCAGGGGCGATGTTGGCCGCATACTTGGTAGGCGCTAGCCAGGATGAACAAACCCTGGTCGCCATACGGCACTCCGAAGCGGTTGCGCACGGCGATCAGCTTTTCGAGCGAGCGGCTCTGCCAACAAGCGGGGCCGGCAAAGCGAAAAGCAAAGTAGCCGCCCACCGCGCCTGCATCGATAGCGGCACATAGCTTGGGTAGCGGATTGCCGAACAGTTGAGCGTCGGCATGCAAAAACCAGAGGATGGAGTACCGGGCATGGGCGGCGCCCAGGCGCATTTGTTCGCCGCGACAAGGGTGTGCCGGGAGCCATTGGGCATCATGCTGTAGGCAAATTTCGCGGCAATTTTGGCTGCGCGCCGCGTCGACCACGATAAGCTGCAGGACTTGTCGCGTTGATTGTGCGAGCCAGTTCAATTGGGCGAGCAGCTGGCGGAGCAAGTAACACAAGCGGTTAGACGTGCTCCCACGGCTGTTGAAGATAAGCGATCCGCCATAACAAAAACCTGAATCGAGGAAAGAACCATGCGCTACTCATGTCCCGACCAGCCCAATGGACAAAGCCATCGTCCGATCACCGCAATGGTGTCGGCCAGCGTGCTGGCAATGGCCCTAGCCGGCCCGGCGTTTGCCGCGAATCCCTGTAGTCCCTGTGCAGCCGAAGTCACACCAGCAACGATAAACCCATGTGCAGCAACGAACCCTTGCGCTGCGAAAAATCCGTGCGCCGCGAAATGTGCGCCTTGCGCGGCCAATCCCTGCGCCAGTAAAAACCCCTGCGCTGCCAACCCCTGCGCGGCGAAGATGAATCCTTGTGCGGTCAAGTCAGTCAAACGGCCGGCTGGCTACAAACCTTACCAAGGCTCCACCGCCGATCTACGGGCCTATGGCGAGAAGCTCTACGAGGATACGAAGCTGAGTACCAATGGTCTGTCGTGCGAAACCTGTCACCAGGGCGGCAACCTGTTCCAGGCGAGCTTTGCCAAGCCATTTCCCCATGAGGTGGACATGGCGAAGAAGCAGTTCGGCATGTCCCAGGTGTTCCTCGACGAGATGGTGCAGATTTGCATGGTCGCACCCATGGCGGCCAAAGCCCTGGATTGGGAGTCGAAAGAGCTGGCGGCGCTGGTCGCCTATACGGCCAGCCTTCAGACCAGTTTCAAACCGAGCCCCGGTTCGGTTAATCCCTGTGCCGCGAAAAACCCTTGCGCTGCCAAGAACCCCGGCGCGGCCAAGTAAGCATGGCGCCTTGATCGGAGCGGCCGCTCCTCCGCTCCGGTCCTTTTTGAGGGTTTGCGATGAATTCCCGACTTCATACTTTTGATACGGCGCTCCCGGAATTCGCCATCGAATTACCCGAGGCCCAGCAGCTGACGCCGTCTGAGCGCCAGTCGCTATTGACCGCGGCGCAGGAGGTCCGGCGCTGTCAGAGGGCGCTGTCCAAGGCCGATCTGAACGTGGTCGGCGAATTGCTCAAGGGGCACGATGGGTTCTACGAGATGAATCACTATCCCGATGGCGACGTGTATGATCGGGACAGCCATGCCCAGTATTATTATCACGCCCATCGTGAAGGCGGCGTCGAGCATGGTCACTTTCATACCTTTATTCGTGGCCAGGGCATTCCCCGCAACGTGCAACCTTTGTCCGCGCCAGAAAACAGCGAACCCTGGCCGAGTAGCGACGAGGCCATCGCTCATCTGGTCGCCGTGTCGATGGATGCCTGGGGGCAACCGATAGGCCTGTTCGCCTGCAATCGCTGGGTGACCGGCGAGACTTGGTATCCCGCCGAAGCGGTAAAACAAATGCTTCCGGTCTTTTCAATTGAGCATGCCTATCCGTCCTGGGCGACCAATCTGTGGTTGACCGCGTTGCTGCAGCTGTTCCGACCGCATATCGAGGCTTTGCTCGAACATCGCGACCGGGTTGTCGAGGCCTGGCGGGCGGCGCACCCGGGAGAGGACATCTTCGAGGACCGCGCGCTGGAGATCACCGGTTATCTACCTATCTCGGTGGATGACTGGGTAGAGGCGCTGACTCAGGTCTGACGCGCGTTTGCGGATCCCTCGGCAGGCCGCCGGTAACTGGAGCAGGCCATACGGGCGACCACCGGGGCTGCGTCATGAATTGGTGGGGCTGTCGGCACCATTATCGTCTCGCCGAGCGCGGTGGATTCCGAGCTGGAGCTGGGCAGTTCTCGTCCGGCAGGCCCCAGGCATACTGGGGTTCAATTAGCTGGCTATTCCTGCAGGTGCGGTAGAGCACCATAGCTTATGCAGTCGAACTGCCTGAAGTGTTGCGCCCCCTTGCAGTAATTCTGGCCGGGCTAGCGATGCTAGGCAGGTGAGTGGCGTCCGTCAGCTAAATTAAACTCCCGGCCCGGCTGCCCTGTCAGGTTCTAGACAACCTGATCCGATTTTTCTTTCCATAGGCAGTCAGCATTGAGGAAACATCATCCATGAGCGAACAGAACGACATCTTGTTTCGTAGTTTCAAGCTAGGCGATCTGACATTGCCCAACCGAATCATCATGGCGCCATTGACGCGGTCGCGTTCTTCTCAGCCCGGCGACGTACCTAACGAGCTGAACGTTGAGTACTACCGTCAGCGTGCCGGGGCTGGGTTGATCATCGCCGAGGCTACCCAGGTATCGTCCCAGGGCAAGGGCTATGCCTTTACGCCTGGCATTCATTCTGACGCTCAAATCGAAGGCTGGCGCAAAATCACCACGGCGGTGCACGAAGCGGGCGGGCGTATCCATCTTCAACTGTGGCACGTCGGACGCATTTCCCATCCGCAACTGCAGCCCAATGGCGAGACGCCCGTCGCCCCTTCGGCGATCAAGCCAAAAGGCGCGCAGACTTTCATTACCGCCGAATCGGGGATGGTCGAGATCCCTGAACCAAGGGCGCTTGGGACCGATGAAATTCCTGCGGTGGTGGAGCAGTTCCGGATTGGCGCGGAGAACGCCAAACGCGCCGGTTTCGATGGCGTGGAAATTCATGCCGCCAATGGCTATCTGATCGACCAGTTTCTTCGCAGCGACACTAACCAGCGCACCGATCAGTACGGCGGCTCTGTGGAAAACCGTCTGCGTTTCCCGATGATGGTAGTCGATGCGGTAATCGGAGTCTGGGGGGGCGAGCGTACCGGCATCCGAGTCAGCCCCACCGGCAGCTTCAATGACATGCGTGATGCCGATCCGGTCGCTACCTATGGCGCGTTCGCCAAGCGTCTCAATGAGGCAGGCATCGCCTACATTGAGGTGGTCGAAGATTCCTTCCAGGGCAATCTGGAGAAAGGACGGCCTCAGCCGGTTATCGATACGATCCGAGCAAACTTCAAAGGCCCGTATATCGGCAATGGTCATTACACCGCCGACGAGGCGCGACAGCGTATCGAAGCGGGGCTATGCGATCTGACGTCCTTCGGCCGTCCGTTCATCTCTAATCCTGACCTGCCGGATCGGTTTCGGCGAGGCGAGCCGTTGAACGAGTGGGATTCCAGCTCTTTCTATGGCGGCGACGAGCGCGGCTATACCGATTATCCGACGCTCGGGAATACCACCCGGCCGTGAGGTCTTTCAGGCGCGCTTACCAAGACGCCTTTCCGTGCGAAGCAGTGCAAAGACCTGTCGCTTAGGCAGATCGGTTGGAGGCCCTTTGACTTACAGGAGCTAGAGCTGGCGGGCAGAGAGTCAGAAGGAGTTTTCGGGCATTGCTGGCTAAACCGAGCGCTGCGAATTATCCATTAGAAAATCCGGGACGATGACTCGTCAGTCATCGTCTTGCTTACGTTTAGACCGCAAGCCCTGGCATCACCGCAAAATAGGCGTTGAGCATGTAAAGTCCCGACAATATGAACAGGATTCCGCCTATGCATTCAATTGCCTTGTTGAGTTTTCCAAGCCCCGCAAGCTTGCCAAGCAGGCCCATTGCGGTAGCTCCGATCGCAACCGGGATGCTTCGACCCACTGCGAATACCAACAACAGCAACATGCCATAAATCGGCGACCCAATGGCGGTTGCCACACCGAGCAGAATAACCAGTGCTGGTGTGCAGAATGGGCAGATAGCCACAGAAAAAGGCACGCCGAATGTGAATGCGCTCAAGGCGTTGGTAACGGGTCTGGCCTGTAGGCTGAACGTTGGAAGAGGAAGTCGCAGCCAGCCTGGCCACATCAGTCCCAAGATGATCAGGAGCGGGCCAAGTACCAATCCCCATGCCCTTCCAAGCAGTTGTTCAACCCAGGCACCGCCCATTCCGGCAATGAGGCCTAGCAAGGCATGAGTCGTAAGCATCCCCAGGATGAAAAAACCTCCGAAGATCCTTCCTTGCATGGGAGTTCGTGACTTTGTGACATATGCGAGTGAAACCGGGATTGCGGCAATGGCGACTGGATTGAAGCTAAAGAAAAAACCGGTTGCTAAAGCGATCCAGAGTGCACCGAGTCCAGGGTTTGTCACAGTCTGGCGAAGCGTTTCGAAATCCATTAGGACTTGCACTGATTGAGCAGAAAGGCTTCGAGCTGTCTAGCAGACGGCAGCGCTGGAAAAGCGAGCGAGCCGTCGATCGCAAGGGCCGGTAAGCTCAGCACGCCAAGAGACACAGCGTAATCAAGCTCTTCGATTACGTTAACTTCACGCCAGATAAGATTATTCTCGCCAACAATCGAGGCCGCGAGCGCACGGAGGGTGTGCTGTGTGGTTGTGCATTTCTTGCAACCTGGTGCGGCAATCATTTCGATCGTAACACTCATATCGACATCTCCTGAGTGCTCGTCTCCAACGCTTCGAGAATTGCGCATCTATCGGTAGGGGCGATACCGCCGTCGCAATCGCTTATCAACCGGTCAAGCGCCCGTGACATATCCTGTAAGCGGCGTATTTTGGTTTCAATCAAGAGCTTTTTCCTGATTGCCAGACCGCGTACATCGTCGCAGCACGCATGTTCCGATGTTTTCATCGTTAGAAGCTCTTTGATCTCCGAGAGGGTAAATCCTGAATTCTGCGCCTGTTTGATGAACTGAATTCGCCGCGCGGCTTCTTCACTGTACAAGCGGTATCCAGCGGCTGTTTTGGCTTCGGGTGCGATCAAGCCTTCCTTTTCATAATATCGAAGCGTGTTGGTACTGACTCCGCCATGGCGAGCGACTTTTCCGATGGTATCCATGCAAGCCTCCTTTTCGGTCACTCTAAACCTTGGCGTAACCACCAAGGTCAAGCATTTATCTAATTGAGCCCCGATAGTGCGCCGAGCCGTATCGGGGCTTGAATATCAGGCTTTACCCAGCCCAGCTACTCGTAAGGCCTCTTCGTCGATGCCGGTGCTACTGCAACATGCGGCGAGGTGGCCGTTGATGGCTACTGCCGGCACCGCGCGGACACCCAGATCGCGGGCACGTTTAGCGATGGCGATGTCGTTCATGTCAAGAACCACAACCTCGCAGGACGGGCAGGCCAGATGGTTAACTAGGTCCACTGCGTCCTGACAGGCTGGGCAGCCAGCGGTAAAAATCTCGATTCTTCGTTTGGTAGTCATGCGATCTCTCCTGAAACGTTGAGTGCATATCCGCAGGTTAGGTCTCGCGTTGCACGTTTGTACGTTAGTCTTTGGCCCGTGCTTCAAGGTCAAGCAGAAATCGCGTTCTTTATGTCATCAGCATGGTTTTGTCTTCAATCCGAACGATCACCAGCGCCATCAACTAATCCTGTTTCGTGCGATGGCAACGTCACGACAGAAACGCCTTCACACGCTGGGTGTATCAAAAATCGGAGTGAAATCGCTTCCAGGCATGGCCCGTCCTGCCGAAACGCCGACCGGTCGCTAGCTGAGGCGAAAACCTTCGGTAACAACCACCGCAGCATTGCGTGGATACCGAAGTGGTGCATCGTTTCGGTCTCCAAGAGCGGAAACGCTACCCGAGGGAACCGGGCGTCGAGGCGGGTCAGAACAAGAACAGATTGAAAAGCGCCTGGCGGGGCTGGGCTATGAACGCCGGCAGCGCTGTGGTTGCATTCCACGCGCGATAAACGAATCGCGCCTGTCCGACGGCTGTAGCGCAGGTGTGTGCCAGCCAGACGAAGAGGGGGCCAGCAGCGGGATGACGGAAACCGTAGAGACTTTGCGGTAACTGCTGCTCCGCTGGTAGATCTGGCCGCTTGGTTGCAACAGCCGTATAGCCTGCCGAGACGAGCCTGAAAACCTAGTCGGCCCGTCTGGCGAAAAACATCGGTCACCTGTCACGCCAGGCTTTGGACATGTTCGTAGCGCTGTACGCTTGTACTGCTGGCTCGAAGTTCGTGCTGCCCTCGCGATATGACATCCACAGTTGCATGGCGCACGCCACCTTGAACCGGATCACCCAACTTATCGCATCGCGGACCAAGGAGGCTGGATTGCCACTGGAGCCCTTCACGGCGCACTACCTGCGCAGGCTGGCTCCACGCTCAACGAAGTAGGCTTCAATGGCGACTGGATTGAGAAGTGCGGGCGCTCGAGGACCGGAGTGTGTTAGGACCGGTTAAGCCAATCCGTTCCGACAAGGCTGATATCACGACAGAAACACCATCTCCGGCGGTGTGTGCATCAGAAAATCTCGGTGAGAGATATTCCAGGCGTAGGCTCCGGCCAGCGAAAACACCAACAGATCACCAACGCCCAGAGCCGCCACAGCTTGATCCCGCGCGAGCACGTCCTTGGGCGTGCAAAGTTGGCCCACCAAGGTCACCCGAGCATTCTCCAGCGCCGCTGGCCCGCCACTTCGGACAATTTCGAATGGATGATCGTGGCCCTGTGCGGCGGGCGTGCGGAAATGATGCGTGCCGCCTCGAGCGACGGCAAAGTACAGGCCGTGGTTGCGCTTGATGTCCAGCACCTGCATGACGTAATAGCCACAGCTGGCAGCGATGAAACGGCCTATCTCAAATCGAATGCGCACCCCGCACATGGCCTCCTCGTCGATCAGGGCCGCAAGCGCCTGGCAGAACGCTGCCCAATCGAAGGAGCGCTCCGGGTCTTGGTAGTTGATGCCCATGCCGCCCCCGACATTCAAGGTCGGCAGTTGAAGGCCGTGCCGGTCGGTAATCTTGTGAAAGAAGCGAAAATATTCACGCATCAGCTTCAGATGAGCCTGGGTGTCGAGCTGATGGGAGAGCAGGTGGAAATGCAGCCCCTGAAGCTCCAAGAACGGCTCGGCGGCCAGCAGTGAGAACGCCTCATCCATGGCTTCCTCATCGAGCCCGAAAGGGGTGGGTTTACCCCCCATCACCAGCCGGCTATCGGGCGCTTCTTCAAGCTTGACGTTTAGGCGCAGGAACACCGGCGCAGGATTTCCATGGAGCTTGGCTTGAATGGCAAGACGGCGCAGTTCGCCGAGGCTTTCTACATGAAAAGCCGCTACGCCGCAGTCCAGAGCCGCGGCCAGTTCGCTATCCAGCTTGCCGGGACCGCCAAAAATCAGTGGTTTGTCAGGATGGTGCTGATAGAGCCAACGCAGCTCTCCACCAGAGGCCGCTTCAAACCCATCCACCCAAGGCGCCAGGGTCTGCAGGATCGGTGCTTCGGGGTTAGCCTTGGCTGCGTAAAAAAGCTCGCAATTCGCTGGCAGCACCGCCCGCATGGCTCGAATGTGTGCTTCCAACGCTGACAGATCGTAGACATAAGCGCACATAGGGTCCGCGCTTTTACGGCTCAGCTCGGTAATGGCCTGCCGGACGGATGAAGGCAAGCTCATCGGCAGTGCTCCACGCTTACGCCAAACGGGTTGGGCAGGGCGGTATAGCCTGCGTCGCGATCGGCGCGCATCAGTAGTCGCGTCGTGAAATTCTCCTTACTCGGTAACGGTGCGCCGGCGCACAGCTCGCGGAGCGGTAAGGGGTCGCCGTGAACGAGGCGTTGCGCCTCCAAGATTTCCCCGACGGTGCGCCAAAGACACCTTTCCAGCGGAGCGTCACCGTCCGCGAGGTGGAAGACCGCTTCGCCAAGGTTGTTCACCAGTGCGCAGTAAGCGACCCGCTTCCAGGCCTTGTCTTCGGTGTAGTACAGCGACTGCCGCGTACGCTGATCCAGGTGGGCGAGACGCTCGGGGGGCCAGTATTCAGGCACTAGCTTGGTACCCTCTAGGTCACGAATCCAGACGCGGTCGGGCAGACCGTGATCATCGAATCCGATCAGGGTGTTCTGCAGGTGCGGCTCCAGCGCTACCCCATGTTTAAACAGGCAGAACAGAACACCGACTAGCAGCCGTTCGGCATAGGCACCTAGCCAGCGCTCGGCGGCCTGTGCATAGTCAATGCCCTGTTGCGCGGCGTACTGCATGACGTTTTCGCGGCACGCGCTGTGGCCGCTCAGGGTCCAGGTGAACAGCGACATGGCGACCTGTGGTCGGTGCCGCAGGCGGCTGGCTGTGTCGAGGTTCTCCCGGTACAGGATGCCGAAGCATTCGGTAACCTCGCGAGCTTCTTCCAACGTGCCAAAAGACGAAAGATCCAGGCTGCTCGCAGACGGCTCAGGCATCAATGCGAAGTCGGGCTGCGCTCGCGCGAGGCTGTGCATGAGCGGCGTTAGCAACGCGGTCAGCGCCACAGCACTGTCCAGCTCGTACCAAGCGTTTTTGCGCACGCAGTTGGTCAGCCGTACGTGCACCGAGAATTTCAGGAAATGAGGCAGATCCGGATGGTACAGGGTGCGTACCGAGGACGTTGGGTAAAGCTCAAGCCCCCGCGGCCCCAGATATTCCAGTAGTCCCCCTTGGCATACACGCTGCACCAGCGGATCGGCCAAAATCCGCTGTACCTCCCAGGGGTGGCAGGGATACAGGTGTTCGCCGCCAGCGATTTGTGCAAGCAGCGGGCGCGGGTCGCTGCCCTGGTGGCGTATCAATGTCGGATCTATTTTAAACCAATGCAGCGCAAAGCGTGCGCCGACCTCCGGTGAGCAGGCGAGCAGTTCGCTTTCGGATACCCCGTCGCGGCTTTTGGGGGTCGGATGCAGCGCATGGCCCCACACCTGGCCCTGCTCGGATTGCAGCAGGCTGTCGTCCTGATCGTGATTCGCAGCGGCCCTATGCTGCAAAAAGAGACGGGTAATCCGGTGGCTGTTGCCGATCTGCTGCAGAAGCTCCGCGTGCCTTTCCTGGCCTTCCATGGACGCCAACAGTCGTCGCGCCAGACCATCCAGATTGAGCGGGCGCCAGCCTTGGCCATCGGTCTTGATATAGGGCGGGCCGATAAACCGGCAGCGGCCCAGGGCGCTGGTCCGGTCTGCCACCAACACCATTCGTGCACCGTCAGGCAACTGGATACCGACCCGGTGGCCGGTGACTTGGCGCAGGCTCATGGGGATATCCTGTGCCTGGCAAGCAAAGGTCGCCTGACCACGTGGCAATGCGTACTCGCGCAAATAGCAATTGACCAGACAATCAATGGCGTGGCGCTGGGCGTCGACGTCCAGTGCGCGGTCACGCGGAGAAAAATTCAACGCTACAGTCATGCCGGGAGCTCCTGTTGAGGGGCGACGAGAGGGCGCGCCAATGCCAACGCGGCGAGCGTGGCCAGGCATGCGACCAGAAAGGGAGAGGCCACGCCATGGGCGTGAGTGACCAAACCGGCGGCAACGCCAGCCAGAGCCCCGGCCCACTTGCCGCTGGCGTCATACCAGCCAAACAGGCGTCCGCTGGCGCCTTGCTGGCGACGCTGGCTCAGGCAGCGGTGCAGGCCGACGAAGCAGAGCAGCATGCCCAGCCCACCAATCAGGCGGAGCAGCACTAACAGCTCGGCCTGCTGCACCATGAATTGCAGAAGGTTGCTCAGAGCCAAAAGTGCCAGGCCGGGAACAAGCGCATTGCCGACGCGCTGCTGGGCCCAAGGCAGAGCCAGCAGATAGACGAGATGAGGCAGGCTATAGAGCAGCCCGATCATCGCATCGCTTTCGACTGCAACGGACTCGCCATACAGCACGAAATAGGGAAAGGTCACGACCATGGCGAAGCTGAAGAGAAACTGCACGCAAAGCAGACGCCACATGTCGTCTGGCAGCTCGCTCACCGGTCGCGCCTTGCTGCCGGCAGCGTGCGTCGGACGGGCTGCGTCGTCGGCAGGCAAGGGCAGGATCAGCAGCAGCGCGAGGAGCGGCAACCAGGTCAGGTAGCGATACAGCTCGATACCCAGCCCTCGGGTGGCGAGCAGGCCAATTACCACAGGCGCCGTGAGCATCGCCAGGCGTGCGGAATATTGCGTCCAGTTGAGCGCGCGGGAAAGATCCTCGCCCTTTAATTGCGTCGCCAGGTAGGCATTGGAAGCGGCCATGGCGCCGCCAAAGGTGCCTTGAATGACCAGGGCGAATACGAACAGCAGCAGACTTTCGCTGAAGCCGGCCAGCAGGAAGCCTAGCGCCAATCCGGCGTGGGCGCGCAACAGGGACAGGCGGCAACCATGGCGGTCGGCCAGTCTGCCCCAGATCGGCGCAGCCACTGCGGTGCAAATGGTCGGAAGCACATAGAGAACGCCGATCGCCCACCCCGGCACTGTCACCGCCAGGTCCTCGAGGATGCGTGGAAGGAACAGCGGAATGCCAAGGGCGGTGAAGGCCGAGAGGTAATGGCCGAGCAACACGGAAGCGATCAGTCGTTGCGGCATCAGATAGTGTTCCGCAGGAAATTGGCTGCGCTGTAGCCGTAGTACTTGTTGATGTCCGCCGCGCCGGACTGCTGTTTGCTGAACAGGCTGCCGGCGCTGAGCAGGTACTTGACCGGCAGGTTGGGCCGGTCGATCAGCAGCTGCCGCGCCTCCGCGACGGGCAGCCCTTCCTGTTCCAACCGCGCAAGGCAAGCCCCCAGCCGCTCGCGCATCCAGGCATAAAACTCCGCGCGGGTTACCAAGCCGGCCGTCGCCATGGCCTCCAGCGGCGCGATGATGTTGAGCTGGAGCGTGATGGTGCAGAACATCTCGGCCAGCGGCTGGCAATCGCCGACGCGGATGCGTTCGTCCAACAGCCGGCCGGGTGCGTCCGCCAACGCCGGACAGGCTTGCGTCAGGCGTGGCGCCCAGATCCGGCCGGCATCGTTGTCCTTCATTAGCAGGCGCATCGGCTTCCCGCTTTCCATAACCAGTACGGCATTTTGCTGGTTGGCCTCCAGCGCGATGCCATATCCGAGCCACAAGCGCAGATGGACCTGGAACAACAGATCCAGATATTCCCGCCACCAACGCCGCAGGTCGCCCTGATAGAAGCGTTCCACCAGTGCTTCCAGGAACAATCGATCGTCGGGCAGGGGGCTCGCCAGTGCCGCTACGGGCACCAGTAGCGCATTCTCTAGCTCGTCCGGGTAGCGTCGCAGGATGTAGGCCAGATGGCTTTGCCCGTCCACATGCGCGCCGTGCTGCTCGTCCACGTGCAGGTAACGGGACCCCAGCTCCGAGTCGTGGGCCGCCAGAGTCTGAAGGATGGTTTGGAAGAGATGACCGTCATATAGCGTGCTGGGTTTGATCAAACGCAGATTGCGCGCACCCAATGTGCGGACTAATAGCGGCAACTTAAGATGTTGGTGCGGGTGTTCGACCGGCATCAGCGTACGTACCGACAGCGTCGGTTCGACTTCCAGCGCACTGAGCGGCGCGCGCTCGCTGCCGTCCGGTACGCCAAAGCGATCCAGTTCCGGCCAGGTTAACGGATGCACAGGCAACAAGGCATGGGTCTTCGCGAGGTCGGGTTGCAGCCCCACGTCCTCGAAGCTGGGCCAACAGGCTGGCGGTGGACAGGTTAGCTCCAGGGTGACCCTGGGCACTGCCAGCCAATTCAAGCGGAAGCGCGGAGCGAACTCGGGCGCGTAGCGTTCAAGTGCATCAGCATCGAAACCGCTCTTGGCGCGAGCGGTAGGGTAGAAGGGATGGTCGAGGTAGCTGGCCAGGCGATCGATGCCAAGCTGGCGTCTGCCCCAGTTTGGTTCGTCGAGAATACCGATGATGTCTCTGGCTTTGGTGGCATAGGCCTGGCGACACAGCCGGCGGTGTTCTACCGCGCAATCGGCTTCTTCGATGTAACTGGCGAACAATGCGAGGCTCTCGTCGTCCAACCCGCGGGACAGGCGTTCGAGCCAACGGTGGTAGCCCTGCTCGAGCACGACGCTGTCGCCGTGCCGGTACAGCCAGCTGTCAGACACGGCGCTGTAGGCCTGCAAGGGCGCATCCAGGCGGACGGGTAGCCAGATGTCACCTTCGGCGAGGTTGACGAGGCATAGCCAGACGGCTGGAGCAGGCCCGGGCCAATGGTGCTCCAGCTCCCGCGGCAGAAGGGTGGGGCGAGCCTGGCTGACCAGGTCGCGAATGTTTTCGCGCAAACAGCAATCAATGATCCGTTGGCTGATTGCTGCATAGTCCTGCTGGACACGCGCCATGTTCAGTTCGGCGGTCATGCCAGCTCCCAATGCAGCTGTTCACGAGATTGCATGAGGTGAGCCTGTAGCTGTTCGGCATCCGGCGCGATCAGGCGCAGCACACCGAGATAGTCCTTGTTGGAATGACTGATGTGGACGTCGTCGCCGATCTGGCGCAACGCTTGATAATCCGTCAGGTAACCGTTGTGCTCTTGCACAAAGCTATCGGGAGCTGCCTGCAGGCGGCCGGCGCGCGGAGCGACGAGATAATGCACCAACGCTTGCGCCGTGCCGCTTTGATGCTCGCCCAGGGGCTCGCCTAGATGTAGGCTGATGATGCCGTCGAACCAGCCTTGCGGTAGCAGCCGGTCGAGCAGGAACTCACGTCCGTCACCGATACTGCGGTAGTTGATTTCCACCAGCACCGGCCCGTCGGCGGTGAGGATGAATTCGCTGTGGCAGACTCCGAAATTGATGCCGAAGGCCTGGATCTGGGCCAGCGCGGCGTGCCGGTGCGCCTGGCTCAGCGGCCCGTTCCAGAGGGCTTCGAGCTCGACGAAATGGGGAGGCGCACTCAGATGGACATCGAACCCGCCAATTGCTTGCAGGCGCTGCCCGTCCCCCAGGGTTTCCAGCGTGAATAGCGGGCCTTCGAGAAAGGCTTCGAGCAGCAGCGCACGGTTGGGCTGGCGTTGCCAGAACGTGCGGCAATGGTCGGCGAGCTCGGTCGCATCCCGGCACAGACGAACATCCAGGCTGGCTACGCCCTCGCGGGGTTTGGCCACGACCGGGAAGGGTATATCCGACGGGATCGCTATATCTGGCGTGATCACGCTGAACCATGGACAGGGCAAGCCAAGCTGGCCCAGTCGCTCACGCATGACCGCTTTGTTCTTGGCTGCATAGCACAACCGCCAGTTCTTGCCGGGGCAATCGAAGGCCTCGGCGACCAGGGCAGTGCTGGTTTGCAGATGATCGCTATTGGAAAACACGGCCAATGGTCTTTGACCGATGGCCTGTAGAAGCTCGATGACCGCGAGCGGATTGAAGACGTCACATTCATGGATATCTAGTCCGTCTGCCGAGTGGCCAAGCCTGTCCAGCTGGCGCCAATGGTCCTGAGCATGGTCGGTGATAAGCAGCACGGGGTAACCACGCTTGCGAGCCGCAGGAAGAAAACCTTCGGTTATGGCCAGCGTGGCGATGTGATTGAGTATGACGATAGGCCGCGGCATGTCGGTCTCCGGGGAATTAGAAGCGCCGCCCGTGAACCGGGCGGCGAGGCGGGTCAGAAGCGGTAGTTGACGCCCAGGGTCAGAGTCCGGCCCGGAGCGGGCTGGCGGCCCAAGGGGCTGGTGTCGATTCCGCGGAAGTAGTACTGGCGGTCGAAGAGATTGCTGACGCCGGCGGAGGTGGTCAGTACGCCGTCCTGGAGCTTGAACTCGCGTTCGATGGAGGTATTCCAGACCCAGTAGGCGGGCAGTTCACCCACCGAGGCGGTCGCGTTTTCCTCACGGCTGTTGGCTTCGTCGGAATAGGCGCTGCTCACGTAGAGACCATCAAGGCTGTAGGTCCAGGACCCGGCGAAGCGGTAACGACCGTCGACGGTGAACTGATGCTTGGAGCTGTACGGCACTTCGTTGCCCTTGAACGCGCCGGTGCGCTGTTCAGCTTCCAGATAGGCATAGCCGGCATGCAGGTCCAGGGCGGGCAGTGCTGCCGGAGTCCAGAATACTTCGGTCTCGATACCCTGATGACGGGTACTGCCAAGGTTCCGGAAGCTTCCATTGGAGAACACGATTTGGTCGTCGAAGTCGATGCGGTACAAGCCGAAGTCGACCCGCAGATTATCCACCGGGGTGAAGCGCACGCCAGTCTCGTAGTTCTGCGAGATTTCCGCCTGCACGACGCCGTCTCGAACAATCTGGAACACCTGCGGCACACGTAGCGAGCGCTGGGCGTTGGCGTAGACGAACCAGTCGTCGGTGGCCTGGTAGCCGATGCTCAGGCCGGGCAGCCATTCTTCTGCGATGTTTTTCTGTGGCGTTTGAATGGCACCATTGACCGAGCCTTCATATTCCATGGTGGCATGCTCATAGCGTATGCCGGGGGTAATGGTCAGGCGGTCGTCGAGCAGCTTGATCTCGTTGCTCACGTAAGCGGCCTTGCCCTCGGTATCGAAAACCCAGTCACGCACTACCCTGGTAGTGCCAGTGCTCAGGTCCAGGTTATTGACGTCGAAGTCGACGTTTTCCTTGACCAGGCGCGCGCCGAGCAGCCAGGTCTGGCTGACGCGATCACCGTCAATGCTGAGGCTCAGGCGCGGCTCGCTGCCCCATACGCGAAAATCGCGTGGCGCGTCCTGGAAGCTGGTTGGCGCGGCATCGGGCGTGAATGGCAGGCCAATGAGGAAATTGCGATAGCTATTCTGGGCGAAGTTGGTCCAGCTGAACTCCACTTCGTCGAACGGGCCCATTGCGCCGAAATACTGGGTGTAGGTGCCCCAGACGCGGTCGCTGTCGCCTTCGAAACGGTCAAGGTTGCGGGTCGATTGGCGCGGATCGTCCTTGTAGTCGGCTACGCTCAGTGCGCCAGCCAGGTCCATGTCAGCTTTGTAGCGCTGCACACCGAAGCTCAGGCTGCGCAGGTCATCGATGTCCCACTGGCCGCGCAGGCGGTAGTTCTGGACGTCGGTGTCCGAATGCTCGCGGCCGTACTCGCCGTCGACCGTATTAAGGTCCAGTTGCAGACCGAAGTTGTCGGTCAGGTAGCCCCCAGTACCGATATAGCTGTCCCACAGACGACGACCACCAGCGGCGAAGGTGACGCGTTCCTGCAGCGTGGTTTCCCAGGTTTTAGGAATCGGCGGGCTGATGAAATTGATCACGCCGCCAACGTTGTTCGGGCCGTACTGTACCGCCGCACCGCCACGGACAACGTCGATGCGCTCGGTTGTCGCCAAGGTCTGCGGGAACAGCGACAGGCTGGTCTGGCCGTAGGGGGCCAGCGCCAAAGGAATACCATCAGACAACGCCTGTACCCGGCCACTGCGGCTTTCATAAAGGCCTCGCACGGAAAGCTGCGGGAGAACCCCGGTGCCGGTTTCGTCGAAAATCTTCACGCCCGGAACCCGCTGCAAGGCGTCGTCGAGCCCACGGGTGCTGGCTTTTTCCAAGGCCTGTGCGTCCACTACGCTACGGCTGCCGGGATAAGTGAGGACTTCCTCATCGCTCGCGGTGCCGAGGACGTCTCCTTTGATGACCATCGAGTCCAGGGTGAGCTTTTTGTCCACGGACTCCTGGGCTAAGGATGCTTGTGCCACGGCTGCCGCGAGTAGACCGACGGAAAAACAGAGCTCACGGGATTTCCTAATCATTAGGTTCCATTTCCTTTTTTATGGGGTTGGTGTGGTCAGGTTTAGCAGCCGGCTTTTCAGGGCGTTGAGTAACAAGCCGCGATCTTCGCCGGCGAGGTAGCTGCGAATGCCTCGGGTTCGCCAATGCTGCAGTTGTTCAGAATTGCGAGGGTTGGCGCAGAAGGGAACATCCGCAGCGGCACAGGCGTCGGCCATCTGCTCAAGGGCCTGCCAGACCTGCGAATCGAACGGATCCGGGCCGAGCCCGAGATCAAGCGCCAGATCAAGGGCGCCTTCGAGAATCATGGCTACGCCAGGCAGTTTTAGAATGGCCGGTAGCGCCGCGAGACCGGCTGTGCTTTCAATCATCGGGATGATGCGCGGTTCGGCATTGACCCGCTCGATGTAGGGCTGAAGCGGCAAAGCGCCAAAGCCGGTGCCGCGCCCGCCGGTAATGCTGCGCCGCCCCTGAGGAGGGAACCAGGAGGCTGCTATCGCGGCCTCGACTTCCTTCACGCTTTCGACGCGGGGCAGAACGATGGCGTCAAACCCAGCATCCAATGCTCGCCCGATCAGCTTAGTATCGACAGCAGGCACACGTAACCAGGCAGCGATACCAGCGTGTTCGCAGGCGCGAAGGCAATGCATTAGCTCTTCTTCGGAGCGTAAGAGGTGCTCCATGTCGAGGACGAGAAAGTCGTATCCAGCGGCGGCGCTCATTTCGCAAAGGAGCGGGGAGGGAACGGAATTCAACAGGCCGTAAATGTCCTTCCCTTTATTCAGACGGGACATGGCGTAATCGGGCTTGAGCATTTGCTTTTCGGCACGCTAAAACTGTAAATGGTTTGTAAAATCTAAACGATAACTAATCGCGAATGCAACCGTGTATTAAATGCTGGATTGGCTATGGCGACAGAGAGGAGGGCGGCGCGACCGGGGAGGAGGGCTGTTGGGCGCACGTAAATCTTGCGCTACGTTTCGGGCAACACAGGCGTTTTGCAAGTGGGACGGGGTTCTTGTTGCATGCAAGAGCATTGGTTAAGAGAGCTGAAGAGGCTAGAATTTGAGGCGATTGATTATGGTGTCGCTAGAGTCGTCACCCTTCGAATTGCTCCATCTTCCGCGAGATACAAGAGCCTAGCGGGATGACGGTAGAATCGACGGTAAATTGTACATCGATCAAATTTAGTCTCTGTAACCATGCGGGTTTAGGCGACCTATTGATGATGGAGTGGGTTTTTTACCCCATGGCTCAGATCGCCTAAGAGAGTGCTGACAACCGCTTCCTCTGGAATAGCGAGTCCTTGGGTGTCCATAGCAGCGTGCAGCTCCTTGTCCCATAGAGCCTCGACCCCAAAGATGTCCAAATCGCGCGGTCGTGTCGGCGTTACCATCACCGCCTCGAGGTAGTCTCTGCACCCGAATCGCCAAGGGGCCGCCTGCCAAGTACGCATAACGTGGTTGCCGATGGCGATCCCTGGCCAGTCATAGTCGCCGTGGTAGTGCAGGTGTGCGCCAGCTGTGATCAGTTGGTCGAGCAGGACTCGCTGTGCAGCGGCGGGCATGCCATCGGTGCACACCAATGGAGCACTGTCGGTACCCAGACGGTCGGCGACGATGGCCACGATGTTCGGGTTCTCACACACGTAGATATTTCGCCCGTCTACTTGCCAGGAATATGGCTTGCGAACCAGTTGCCGCAGCGAGAGGTAGCTGGGTTCGCCTGGCAGCCAAGTGCGGGGGGCATCCGGTGCCGCAGGTAGGTTGAGAAAGAGTGCAGGGCGGGCCAGCTCGTTGACGAGTACTCCCGCTCTTGACCAGACTTCGCGTAGCCGCTCCTCGGTGCCGCCACCACTCTCGGCTGCTGCTTCATCCTCCAGGGAGGTTCTCGTGCGCTCATGCAGGCGCCACGCCGACAGTACCAGGCTCGCTACAGGCCGACCGGCATCCAGTGCATGGGCATCGCCCAGGGTTTCGGCGGCCAATTGCGAGCGAGGCAGTCCCTCCACGGGCAGGCGACAGAGCACGCGGTCAACTGCTGCCAGCAGTTGTGTGGCGCGCGTGGGATCGCGTCCCAGACGCTTGAGCAGAGGCATGGACGTAGCGGTATCCTGCAGCCAGGCGCGAAGGAGAGGGCCATCCAGCTGCTCCAGCGCATTTTGTAGCGAGTCAGCTAGCCCAGCGGCGCGCAACCGTCCATTGAGGTCAGCAATGTCCAGCGTCATCGAGCGCGCTATGCGCGAGGGGCGGCCAGTCAGTTGGCAAAGAGCCGAGTATTCCACCGGGTCAAGGTTGTTCAAGTGAATCGAGGATAGCGTCTCCTCTGCATCGGCCAGTTCAAAACGGCGGCGCAGGCGCTGACGTAAGGCAACCAGTGCTGGTTCACCCAGCAGACGTTGTAGACGTGAGTCAGGGATGGTCTTCATACCAGGGGGAACCTGCGGTCAGGATCTTCTTCGAGTCGCTTTGCACGACCATCCCAGGTCCAGCGCGAGACGAACACCGCGTCGATACCTTCGCGGCGCTGCAACTGGCAAATCGACACGCCAGGTAGCTCCGCGTAGCAGGCCCACTCCCGTTCGCTGGTGATGACGAAGTCCAGGTCGAATTCCCGCACCAGTCCCATGCAGTGTGCCCGAGCGGTATCGTCGATACCGGCGAAGGCTTCGTCGAGCAGCATCAAGCGTGGCGCCAACGGACTGCCACCGTGGCCGTAGAAACTGGCGATGGCGGCGAACAATGGCACGGTCAGGCCTAGTGCGCGTTCGCCGCTGGAGGCGGGGCCGGACAACTTACGCCACTGGCCATCCTGCTGGCGCTGGATGCGGAAACGGTGCCAATAGCGGTAATCCAGAGCGTGTGCGAGTTGCTCGAGTAGGCTTCTGCCGGCGCTGTCGGCGTCGGCCAGGGCGCGTTCGGCGGCGATCTGCTGTTGCAGCATGACGCCTACCGCACGCCGGTCTTCAGTCGACCAGAGGTCGGCGCTGGTATTTAGCAGGCTTTTGCGGGCGGCCTCCAGGTCAGCCGGTGCGCCTTCCGCGGTGGATAGCGGCTCCCATAGCAGGCGGTAGCGCACGCCCGTGCTGGTTGGGCGTTTGTGCAGTTCGTGGTTTATCGCCTTGACGCGGTCGTCGGCAGCCCGCATCAGGCGCTGGAGTTCGGCGGCGATCTCCGCCTGAAGGTGGTTTTCCAACACTTCGCGTTCGCGTGCCGACAACAGTTCGCTGCGCTGGGCAATGTCCTCGACCAGCAATAATGCGAGCGTGTCGGGACGCTCGGCACGGTTCTGGTACTGGATGGTGACGGTGATGCCCCAGTCGTTGGGTTCCGAGATGGCCTGGTGGTTCAAGGCGCTCAGCCCGCGCTGCAGTTCGCTCAGGTCTTCGGCGGTCCGTTTCTGTACGCGGGCCCAGGTGGCCTCGTCATCGGCGATGTCAGCCAGCGCCTGTTCGATGCGGCGGGCCAGATTCAGCGCCGGGTCGATGCTCCAATGCTCAGGCAATTGCAGGTCCGGCAATGCGGCTGCCAGCAGGCCGCTGGCGCTGAAATGGCGAAGGCGCTCAGCGGCCGTAGCGCGCTCGTCGCTACGCTCGCTCAGTGTCTGCTCGGTGCGTTCGACATGCGCTGCGGTCACGGCCAGCCGCTTTTCCGCCTCGCCCAGCGCCGTGCGGCGCGTTTCGGCGTCCTGCTCGGCCTGGGCACGTCCAGTGCGCGCAGTGGCCAGTTTGTCCAGCAATTCTTCCACCTGCTGGCCGATGGACTGGCGTAGCGTCTCGAAGCGGATCCGGGCCTGTTCGGCCTGCTCGTCGGCGACCATCAGAGTTTCCTCGGCCTGTTCCAGCACCCTGCGCGCTTCGCCTTCGCGTTGTTGCTGCTGGCACTGATCGGGCCATGCGCGCTGCCACTCGCGTGCCGCCTGGACCAGATGCGCCTGGGCATTGGCGAAGTGTTCCAAGGCCTCTTCGGTTGCCGATAGCAGCTCGGGGTCTGCCGGCAGGCGCAGGTCGGTCGCGTCGTGGTGTAACTGCTCGCGTGCCGATTGCCATGCGTCTTTGGCTTCCTGGCTGCGTGCTTCTGCCAGCACCAGCAGCTGCCGGGTCCGATCGACATCACGAGCGGCCTGCAGCGCGGCAGCAATCGCATCGTGCAGCGGGCGCTCGGAGGGTACGCTTTTCCGTTCCCGTTCGGCTTGGCTGCGCTCGGCGGCCAGGGTTTCGTATTGTCGTTCGAGCTTGGCTTGCGCCATGTCGAGTTCGGCGAGGAGGGTGGCGAGTGCTTCCAGCCGTCGTTGCCGCGCCAGTTCCCGAGCGCTGCGGCCGATGTAGCCTGCCTCGGTTTTTTTCCAGGCACCTGCCAGCGGCCCCAGACGATAGCGGCCATCAGGTGACAGCCAGGCTTCGGCATCGCTAGGCTCCTGCGTGCCGTAAGCCACGCCTGCCAACAGAGCAGTCAGCATTGCTAGTGCGATCGGGCAGGCCTCGGGTAATGCGGGAATCAGCGCAGCGTTCAGGTTGGCACTGTTCACTGGCGCGCGCTGGTGCCAGCTGCTATCCAGCAGCGGAGTACCGTCGCTATCGCTCAATACCCCATTAGGCGACAGCCAGGCGTCAAGCAGGCCGCTGGCTTCCAGGGCGGCTTCCAGCCCGGCACGTTGCGCGGCATCCAGGCTCGGGTGGAAGTCCACTACGTGCCAGAGCGGCGCGCCGTGCCGTTGCAGACGCACGCCACTGGCTCGAGTGGGCGGCTCGGCGGGCAGCGCATCTTCGCCGGCGGCCAGGCGGGTGCGCTCGTCCTCGATATCGGCGCGCTGTTTGTCCAGGCCTGCGAGGTTACTGTCCAGCTCCGCCTGTTGGGCTGCGTGTCGTTGCAGCGTCGTCTGCCAGGCGCTATCCAGTGCCACTTGCGCTGGGTTGTCGCCTTCCGGGTGAGCCGCCCACTCGGCCAGTTGCAGCAAGGGCTGCTCAGCTTCGAAGCGCAGTTGGACGAGGCTTGTGCAGTGCTCGGACCAGGTTCCGAGCAACGCGCTGCCTGCCTGTTCGGCCTGCTGGTCGGCCCGCTCGCGCTGTGCCAGCGCTATGCCCATTTCACTGCGAATGGTCCGTAAGTTTTCTTGCTTGTCCGCCAGTACCGCCTGGCGCTGGCTGACCTCTACGTGGCGCTGACGCAGATGGACGATGTCCTGGCGCCGATTCCTCACCAGCTCCCGCAGGGCTTCTTCAGCTGCCCCGTACTCGGGTGGATGTGCCGCCAACGCTTCGGCTTCAAGGCTAAGCAGCGGGTTGATTGCGAGGTCAGCGGTTATAGCAAGTGCCTCGGCCGCGTCCTGCGTGCGAGTACGCGCCTTGTCCAGCTCATCGCGAGCCTGAGTGGCCGCAGCGGTCCGCCGCTGGCTCAGTTCTACTTCGCTATTGAGTTTGCTACGCGCTTCATCGCGCTGTCGGCTTGCCGTGTGAGCTGCACGTTGCCGTTCGGTGGCATTGCGTTCTTCCAGGGCAAGACGGTTGGCATCTTGGTTGGCGGGATCGCTCTGCAGCGTATCCACCAGCTCTCGGGCTGCCGAATACGTCAGCTTCGCCGCCTCGTGCGCCGCAATGGCCTCACCTTGCGTGCTCTGTGCCCTGGCGAGTTCAGCCTGCGCCTGATGGCGGGCCTCGCTGGCGTTGTCGAAGTGGGTTTGAGCTTGGCGTAGTTCGCGTGCCTGGCGCCGCGCCAACATACCGGTGTAGATGCGGTAGCGCCGTTCGAACTGGGTGACGGTTCGCTCCAGTAGCCGCGTTTCCTCCAATTGAATGCGATCTTCTTCCAGCTGGTTGAGCGCCTCGGCCACATCGCCCAGCAGTTCGGGTGGTAACGGAGGCAGTGACTCGCTCAGGGCATTGGATAGGCCGGTTTCGTCGGGTTTCTTCGACAGTTGTGGCTGGCGTAGCTGGATCAGCGTATCCATCAGAGCGTCATAGCGCCGTGTCCCTAGCTGGAACAGGCGCTCGTCCACGGCACGGCGATAGAGCTGATGGTTTTCGAATAGTTGGCCTCGTCCTCCAAGCGCATCGCGCAGGCGTTCGCGAGTAAGGACCTGGCGCTCGGCAGTGGTTAGCCAAAGGTCTTCGCCGATACGTGGGTCTACTGTCGTGCCGTCACCTTCGACGATGAAAAACCAGCTGTCTACCTGAGCCCGGCCATCGACTGCCGACAAACCGACCCCGAGGGTCAGGTAGCGGGGGCGGCCATCGCGCTCGCGTCGGCCGAACTCGATCCAGCTGTAGCCGATACGGCGGGGATAGCTGCCGACCAGGAGGTTCCAGGCCATCTTCTTGCCACTATCGCCGTCGGGCTCGACGCGCGACGAGCGCAATTGTGCGTCCAGCAGCAACGGTAAGGTCAGCGACAGCACCTTGGACTTGCCGGTGCCGTTATTGCCGCGCAGCAGTAAATGGCCATCGTGAAACCAGAATTCCTCACTGTCGTAGTGGAACAGTTCAACGAGCCCCAAACGCAGGGGTTGCCAGCGATCACGCTGAGGCTCGGGCAATGCGGGGCGAGAGGAGGTGATGAAGAGGTCACTGGTCATGCGTCAGGCTCGGATAGAAACAGGGATTCGGCACTCTGGACGTTGCGCACCTCGGTCTGCCCGAGCGAAAAACGGGCAATGGCGGGCAAAGGGTGCACGCTGTGCGCATCGCGTAGCATCAGGCCCAGACGACATAGACGCGCAATGGCTATTTCCCCCAGCTCGTGTTCGGCCCCTGGCGCGCGCGCCGACTTGCGCCAATAGCGGCCATACCGTCCCGCGGCCTCGCGCAGGAACAGGGCGATTTCGCTTTCGGCCACTCGCAACGGGGCACGGTTTTCCCGCAGACGCCGGGCCAGGTGCTCCGCTACCAGCAGTGTCACATGGGCCTCGGTGCCTTCGGCGGGCATGGCCACATCGGTTAGCTGCCCGCTCTCGTCGATCAGCGCCAGGCCTTCAGCACGTTGCTCAGCGACCATTCCGGTGGCTTCACACAGGCGGTTGGCGAGAACACCGCGCTGATTGACGAAATAGCTGCGCGCCTCTTCGTCCAGGGTGTCGGTATAGAGCACAGGATCGTCGAGCAGGCGTCGCGCTAGGTGGTGGCGTATGGCATCGCGCCTACCCTGTTCGCTGTCCACCATAAAGCCAACCACCAGTGCATGCAGCCGCGCCTCGGTATCTCCCGGAGTCTCTTCTTTGCTCCAGGTCGACGGGCCGCGCACCGCCGCCAGCAGGCCGGCCAGCAGACGACGATGAATGTCGTAGAGCGCGTCGGACTGTGGCCCGCTGCCGTCCTGAACGAAGCTCTCTTCCTCACCGGCGACTCGTTCGAGGATGCCTTGATCCAGTAGTGTGCGGCACACCATGACCAACTCGCGTCTTTCGGCAGCACCGTACAAGGTGAAGGCGAAGCCCAGGGCTTCCAGTGTCGGGTCGGCGGCTTGTTGTACGATCCGTTCGCCGATTTGTCGCAGCGTGATCTGCGGGTCGGCTCGCTCCAGCACTGCAGCAGCCAGACACAGCAGTACATAGCGACGCCGGTCGTAGTCCGGCAGGCCGCGGGTCGGGTCGGACAGGTCGGCCGGACGCTTGAACAGGCGGGCACCCTCGCGGTCCACATACAGCGGCCAGCCGGCCTCGCGGGCGAACCACTCGCGCAGACGCTCGGCTTGGCGCCGTACGGCGGGGAAATCAGCGTTCCCTGGCGGCATGAGCGGACACATCAGCAGGCTGCGTAGAGCCCGGCGGAATTCGTCTTGCTGCTGCGCCTTCTGCGTTTCTCCGACATGCCGGATGCCTCGGCGGGACGAGGGCGTGCTCATGATCTGTCCTCGGTGAGCCGGATCGTCAGCAGATGATCCCGGCCGGAGAACACCCCGGCTACCGTGCAGATTCGAGCACGACTGCCTTCAGCCAGAGGCTCCAAGCGAATATGCAGCAGACCGTCGCCGGTTTGACGCTCGACAGGACTGTTCGGGTCATGTTGTTCGGCCAGTGCTTCGCCAAGCAATCCCAGAAAGAGGCCGAAGGCATGCACGTCGAGCTCGCCCAGCTCCGATAAACGCGTCGGGCGACCGGTCGCCAATCGCCGGCGCACGGCCTCGACCTGGCGCGACTCCTCTGCCAGTTGCTGAGCCATCAGTGCACGATCCCGGCTACGATCCCGCACTTTAGCCAGTGCGCTACGCGGCGCGGCTTCGCCGTACTCGCGCAAGCGGGGATTGATGATCAGCGGAGGTGCATCCAGCCAAGAGGTGCTCGCTGGCACGTCGTCCGCATCAGCAATCTCAAGCGAGAAGTGGCGTGCTGGCTGCAGCGAGAATGCTGCATGCGCGAGGCGGTGGGTATCGTCGTCGCTGTCGCATGCGGCGAACCACTGCGCCAGCACTCGGAAATCGGCCGACCGGTCGCTGCGCCCGCTGCGTCGCTCATTGATTGCCGCGATAGCACTTAATAATTGCGGAATCGCCGAGCGCGCCCGAGCACGCAGCAGTTCTGCTTGAGGTGGTTCGTTGCCGGTGGTCAGAAACCAGCCGCGCAATCCTTTCCAGCGCTCGTGCCAGATGTCCTGGCGACGCTGTGTTTCCTCCGTCTGCTCGCCAGTGCCGTAGGGGGAGGCATCACGCGCTTCACGTGCAGCGACTTGGCGCAAGACGTAGTCGATGGAGGCGGACAACTCAAGCAGTGTCTGGGCAATGACATCGGAGCGGCGGATCAGATCGCCCATGAAACGCTCGAGATAGTCGATCAGTCGTCGCTTGTACGCGACCAATGTGGTTGCGTCGGCCTGTTGCAGTTCTAGACTACGTGCCACTCCAGCCATGAACGCCTGGGCGTTTTCGGTGAGGCCCTCAAACACTCTCACCAGGTCGCGTAGAATCTCATGCGCCTTGGCGGTATCAAGGTCGTTGACGGATTGCGCCGCAGCTATCAATCGCTGCAAGGCTCGCAAACGGCTGTCGATGTCCTCCAGCGCGACTGTCTGCAGTTCTGCACGGTGACGGAGGCTTTGCGCGAATGCTATCAGGCCGGCCTCTACCGCCTCGCCGCCGCGCGAGAGCCGATAGAGAAAACGTGCTCGATAATAATCGTTGAGCGTGGATACGCGCGTCATGTCTGGCTGTGATTCGAGATTGCCCCAGGCAGCTAGCTGAGCCAGTGCTGCGGCAATCTCTTCCTGAGCAGGTGGCGTTCTGTTACCCCAATTCGCCTCGGACAATACTTCGTCGGGCCGCAATTGCAGGCGGTACTGGCGCTTGGCGGCAGCGAACACCTCCATGATGGAGCGATAAAGGGTCGCTTTTTCCGCAGTGGCGTGGCGGAACAAGTCCGCAGAAGTCTCAGGCCAAGATGAATCGCGAATCACCAAATTTTCCCCAGTGACCTTCCGTGATCGATGAGGCCATTCTTCAGTCATCTTCGCTATTTGCCAAGCTTCCCTTTAAGCCAAATGATATTGGAGTGGATGACCTGGTTTACTCATCGTGTCGATGATGAAGATATGTCTGTGTGCTCTTGAATAGCTTTTGCGACGACCCCTGCGAACAGAGAGGAGCGCGATAGGGAGCTTTGGCGCTAATGGAGGGGGTTTTGGCGCGGCAATAGTTCAGCATTTCTCCGTGCACGGCCCGACTTTCCAAGGCCGGCCTTGAGTCGTCCAGCCAGGGCGCGTGGCATAGAGCGTCGTGGCCCTCTCGGCGTGCCCGACTATGCCGTCTTCGCGCACGTAGAAACCGGAGAAGGCAAGGACCACATTGAGTTCGTCGCGCCGCCAGGAGAACGATTGCGGGCTGTAGTTCCCCGGGCTCATCGCGCGATTGATGAATGATGAGATGGTTGCCGACATGGTGCCGGTTCTGTGCGCCGAGCAGCGCATTGAACAATCGCTTCCACTTGGTCATGCCGGGGGACGTATTGGTAACCTCGATTTCTTGCAGCAGCCGCTCGATCTGCATGCCGCTCTGGCCGCGCTCGGTAACGGCGAGCACGGCATGTGGCTTCAAGACGCTGTGAGCTGAGGGGCAATCGCGTCGCTAATGCCTGTCTCCCTCGTCAGCATCAGATGATCGCCTGCAAGCCCTTGTCGGCGATGACGTTGAGCAGCTTGAGGGCCGGCCCGGTGGGATGAGTGTCACCTTGCTCCCACTTGCGTACGGTCGAGGCCGATGTATGCAAATGAAGAGCGAACACCGGCTGGCTGAACTTCAAGGCTTCGCGCAGGCCTTTGATGTCGGCAGCGCTGAACTCCCGTACCGGTGGCGGGCAGATAGCGTCGAACTCGCGCATCGTTACCTTGCTGATTGCTCCCGCTTCGTGGAGCGCAGCTAAGTCGCCACGTAGGGATTCAATGATCTTGCTCACAATGCACCTCCAATAACACGCCTGACTGCAACGCCTTCGACAAGGCTCCGGCGGACAGTTCCAAGAGCACCTTGCCGGCGAATTGCAGCGCTTTCTTCTCGTCCTGCGTGATGTTCGCCTTGTCGCTCTTGGGAAACCCATGCAGGAACACATAGCGGCTGCCGACTCGGGCCGACAGCAAGGTGCGGTAGCCGCCGCTCTTGCCGCCGCCTGGACGCGCCACCCGTTTCTTATAGAGATGGCCGCCCAGGTCCCCGTCGATCAGGCCGCCTTCCATCTCCTTGACAGCCTTGCACAAGGCGGCGTCGGGTAGCTTCTCGTCCGCCTGCCACCGAGCAAATTCCTTTCGCTTGAAGATGCAGGTCATCTCCACCTCCAAACTATACCCGTAACGGGTATAGTTTTCCAAGTGTAGGCGCGCTGCGCGGATGGGGAAGGGCGGCGAGACGGAGACACCGCTTGGTACAGGTCACTGATCATATGGTTGCCTCTTTCGAGTTTTGGCTAGCACCGATAACCGTCTTGCGTCGGTTTGCCACCAGTTCGGCTGCCTTGCGCACCGGGTCGTCTTCGGTATGGACGTAGCGCATGAACATTGCCACGGTTTTGTGCGCAGTCAGCGCCATGCCAACCTTGACCGAGATACCGGAGTTGGCGATGTCGGTGGCCGAGCGATGACGGATGCCGTGGGTGCCCACTCTCGGCACACCGGCGCGATCGAGGATGCGCCGCCAAGCGTTGTAATAGGCGTGGGGGCTGAGCGGTTTGTCGCGGTTACGGGTCGCAGGGCAGACGTAGGGCGAATTGCCGTAGCGAGGCGCGTTTTCCAGTAGGCGGCGGGCTTCCATGCTCAAGGGTTTGGACATATCGCCGGTCTTGCTATCCGGCCAGACGACCCGGCTGTTGGGCAGGTCGAGCCAGTCCCATCGCAGCAACAGAACTTCTGACATGCGGGCTGCGAATTCGAACTGGAGGCGAATAGCCAGCAGGTAGGTCGGATGTTCCAGCTCCTCGGCCTCCGCCTTGTCCAGATAGGCAAACAGCTTGACCATTTGTTCGTCAGTGATAAGTCGGGTCGAGCCTTTCTCCGGGTACTTGGATACGTGACGGCATGGATTCGAGCCATCGGCGCGGTAGCCCCACAGCTCAGCCAAGTTGAACATTTTGCGCACGCAGGCCAGTACCCGATTGGCCTGCGTCGGGGATTTCTCCATGCACTTCATCAACGCCGTGATGTCGTGGCGCGTTACCTCGTGGGCCTTCTTGCTGCCGAAGGCTGGGACGATGTATCTGTCGATATGGTACCGGTAGCTATATTGCGTGCTCGGCTTGTTGCGCACCTTGGAGTGATCTTCCATGAATCGGTTGCAGAGTTCCTTAACCGTCGGCGCCCTGCGAGCCTCTGCCTTGTCGTGTCCGGGATCGCCGCCGCGCCGGACTTCGGCCAGCCAGTCCTGCGCCAGTGACCGGGCCTGTTCGACGGTCAGCTCGCCGAACTGACCGAGTGCCGGCTTGCGGCGCACGCCAGAGTTCGTGCGGTACTGAAGCATGAACACCTTTCGCCCGGTTGGTGTAACTTTGCACAAGAAGCCCGGAACGATCGTGTCCCGAAGCTCAACGTCGCAGGTTCGTGCTTGAGCCGTGGCAACAACGCTTTTTGTCAGCTTGATCTTCGCCATGATGTGCTCCTGAAAGCCCAATCCCAGGGGCCTGCTAGGAGCCAGGCGAAAGAGGATCGGGGCGGTTTGCGTAGCGCACCGGCATATGATCCAAAACGTGGGCTCTGCGGAAAACCTGCTGCAGCAAGCTGTATCCAAGCCGAGAGAATGCCCGGTGCGGAACGCATGCTGTCGCTTAAAATCCCTCATCCGAAAGGGTATGCGGGTTCGATTCCCGCTCCGGGCACCATGGACGTGTCTTGGTTCATTGTTTGCTGCACCTTGAAAACCGGCCTTTCGAGCCGGTTTTTTCGTATCTGGGTTAATTGAACGCTTCGGTTGCCACATGACCAATGGCAACCCGTCTACCTGAACGCAGTGGCCCGTCACTCCTCTTATCAGTACAGGGCAACCGAACAGAAAGAGGTGGACGATGAACGACCAGAGCGACGATCGGCAGCCGTTGGGCGAACCTCGCGCTAACAGCAACACTGACATCGGTGATGACGATGGCGTACTGATTCCGGGCTCTGCACCGCCGTTAAGTCCGGGACGCACGGACGTGAACCCAGATGATCAGCCGGGCGTCGACGAATTACCGGGAGATGGGCTTGAGGTGCCGCAGGCCAATGCTGACGACACTCCAGCCGAGCGTGAGACGCCTGATATCGATGTCGACAAGGCCGAGATGGACGACGCACCGAACCCGCGGTAGAGCCAGGCGCATTAAACCCGACACGCATCAACTCATGATCTTTATGTGGCACCGTCCTGCGTGTCTGGACCTATAGTTGCCGCGAGCTCATTTCAGCGTTTGCGAGAATCAAGGCTGCAGGGGGCCTCGTTCACATGCGTCGAGTCAGATTGCCACTCGTAAAATGTAGCGTTATCGCCGGACTGACGTGGTTTCTAACCGGTTGCAGCGGCATAGAAACGGTGCCGCTCGCAGACGGAATCGATGAATACGTGTTTGCGTGTACGAAGGATGCTGGACAGCCTGGCTGCGAGACCCAAGCGCGTGAAGTCTGCCAAGAGGGTTACGAAATCCTGAGCAGCGAAGAAGATTTCGATCGCAAGGAACTGCGTGTCCGTTGCGCGGAAACAAGGTAGCGATAGCTTATTTTTTGCCCGTCACCGAGTAACGGCTGTTGCTCGATGACGGGCAGGAACGACAGGTCTATTGCTCGGCGTCGAGCAGTTCTTGTGCCTGACCCAGAACCTCAAGCGATTGTTCGTGATTGCCAGCCTTATGCAGCTTTTCGCCTTCTGCGCGGAGCTCTTTCACTCTGGTCAGAGTTGCCGGATCGCTTGGTGGGTTGGCTTGCAGCTGTTCGTCGATCCTGGCCATATCCTGCGGGCAATGCATTGCCCAAAGTGGCGTACTGACGGCGATAGCTGCGATGAATAGCAATGTGCGGCGCATGATATTGGTCTCCCGATGAGGTGGCTCCACCAGTATAGGAGGCATCCGGAAGCTATGCGGATTTCTGACACCAGGTCGCCGAGCAGCCGATCTGTAAGGCTGCGGATAGTTATCGTACAACCGCTGGGCTATGATACGGGTTACTTCGCTTCATAGAGATCGATCTGCCCATGGAAAACCAGAGCGTCCAGCCTCGTATCCGCCGAAAGCACCGCAGCCTTGCCCAGGAGCTGGTGACAGAGCTGTCTCAGCAGATACGAGACGGCGTTATCAAGCGCGGCGACAAGCTGCCTACTGAGTCGGCAATCATGCAGGCTCAAGGCGTGAGCAGGACGGTTGTGCGGGAAGCGATTTCACGGCTGCAGGCGTCAGGTTTGGTCGAAACGCGCCATGGTATCGGCACTTTCGTGCTCGATACCCCCAGCACTACGGGCCTTCGCATCGACCCGGCAACCATTGGTACGCTGCGCGACGTGTTGTCGATACTCGAATTGCGTATCAGCCTTGAGGTCGAGTCGGCCGGATTAGCGGCGATGCGTCGTTCGGCCGAGCAACTGGCGGCAATGCGAGCCTTTCTGGATTCGCTGCAACAGAGCACAGCGCTTTCCAGCGAGGCGGCGGTGTCTGATTTCCAGTTCCATTTGCAGATCGCCGAGGCGACCGGCAATCGCTATTTCACTGACATCATGAATCATCTGGGCACAGCGATCATTCCGCGTAGCCGGCTCAATTCGGCGCGCCTGGCCCATGATGATCAACCTCATTATCAGCAGCGCCTCGGTCGTGAGCATGAGCAGATCTACGACGCCATTGCCCGCCAGGATGCGGAGTCTGCCCGCGCCGCGATGCGGTTGCATCTGACCAACAGTCGCGAGCGGCTGCGCCAAGCGCACGAAGAGGCTGAAACTGACAAGGTCGAGTGAACATCTGCCCCGGTTCATGACTGTGACGCATACTGCAGCGAGCGGCTCGTGGGGTAGCGGCGCTGTGCCGGGCTCATGGAAGTGTCCAAGTCGGTAATTAACTGCTCCTCGAACGCCAAACAAACGCTTTCCTAACCCCATCCGGCAGCTCAAGCGTTCCGTCGTGGTAGCGACTTGGCTGAAACGACAAGGTCGACGTTGCGCCAAGACCGCTATTCTCAGCGGGCCGAGCGCCAAGCCGCTTGTTCCTCTCGCCTCAATGCCTGCGGTAAGCCAGCAGAACGATACCGCTGACCACGATCAGGCCGCCCAGGACCTGCCAGGGCCCGAGCAGCTGGCCGAGCACAAGCCAGCCCAAAAGCATGCCAGCGACCGGCTCCACGTTCATTACAGGCGCATTGCGTGCGATATTCAGGCGCGGCATGCAGATGAAGAGCGTTGAAAAAGCCGCCCCATAGAGCAATACCAAGCATCCCAGGGCGATCCAGCCAGCGCTTGCGCTGGGCAGGCTCAGGCCACCCGGTATTAGGTCACTGGCGCCGAGCAGGGCGGAGGTGCCGAATACGACGATCAGCGTCAGCATGCTACGCACCGAACCGGCCATCTTCGATAGCTTGTGCTCGGTAACCCACAGTGCGATAGCGAATACCACGGCCGCGGTCAGGCTGAACAGGATGCCAGCGACCCACTGACCATCCGGCGCCTCGCTGCTGATCAGGCGTGCCGGGACGTCCAGCACGAGCACCAAGCCGAACAGGATCATGCCCATGATCGCCAGCGCCTGGCGGGTCGGCCTTGGGCCGCCTAGCAGCCAGGTCAGCAGCGCCAGCATGATAGGCGACAGATTCACCACCAGCAGAGCCAGCGCCACGGGAATGCGCGCCACGGCCGAATAGATGCAGAAGCTCTGTACCGCGATCAGCAGGCCGAGCAGGGTCTGCCAGCGCCAGGTGGCGCCGCTCAGGCGCAGGGATTCGCGCCGCCAGAAGACCAGCGCGCCCAATGCCAGCAGGGTCACCCCGGCACGGCAGAGCATGGCCAGCAGCAGGCCGGTGTCATGATCGAAGGCAATCCGGGCGGCGATATGGTTGCCTGCGAACGAGCAGGCCAGGGTGGCCAAAACCAGTACGGCGATATGGCGTGGGAATGGAGCGGCAGTTTGCATGGGGGTCAATCCTGTCCTGGGCGGAATCTGTTCCGTTCGGCCTGTACCTACGTGGCACCAGTGGCTTTTAAATGTTTATGGTTGGCGGGCTTGCAAAGAAAAACGCCGCCCGGGTGGGCGGCGTCCTTGTTCGTGCGATGAGACCGTCAGAGCACCATGCTTGGCAACCAGAGCGAGATCGCAGGGATGTAGGTCACGGCCATCAGAACCAGGAACAGAGCGCCGTAGAAGGGCAGCAGCGCCTTGACGGTATTTTCGATGGTCACCTTGCCAACCGCAGCACCAACGAACAATACCGCACCTACCGGTGGTGTTATCAGTCCAATTCCGAGGTTGACCAGCATGATCATGCCGAAGTGTACGGGGTCCACACCGATGCCTGTAATTACCGGCATCAGGATCGGCGTCAGGATCAGAATCAGCGGCGCCATATCCATCAGTGTGCCCAACACCAGCAGCATCATGTTGATGCACATGAGGATCACGTAACGGTTGTCCGACAGCGTGAGGAACATCGTGGTGATCTTTGACGGGATTTGCATCAGCGTCATGATGTAGCCGAAGCTCCCGGCGAAGGCGATCAGGATCATCACCACCGATAGCGTGCGGACTGTGCGGTGCAGCAACTTGGGCAGTTCGCGCCACTTATAGTCGCGGTAGATGAACATGGTCACGAAGAACGCCCAGACGACGGCGATCGAGGCGGACTCAGTGGCGGTGAACACGCCGGAGAGGATGCCGCCAAGAATGATGACCATCGTCATCAGGCCCCAGAGTGCTTCAACACAGATCTTCAGCGCTTGCTTGAGCGGGACGACTTCGCCTTTGGGGTAATTGCGCACCCGAGCGAAGATCAAACACATGGTCATCATCACCGCGCTTAGCAGCAGTCCCGGACCGATGCCGGCAATGAATAGCGATGAAATAGAGACAGTGCCGCCTGCAGCCAGCGAATACAGCACCGAGTTATGGCTGGGCGGCGTCAGAAGTGCCTGGACCGAACCGCTGACCGTAACCGCCGTGGAGAACTCGCGCGGGTAGCCTTTTTTCTCCATTTCCGGAATCAGCACCGAACCCACCGAAGCGGTGTCCGCCAGTGACGAACCGGAGATGGCGCCGAAGAACGTGGAGGCCATGATATTGACCAGGGACAGGCCACCCCGTACGAAGCCGACCAGCACGGCGGCGAAGGCAACCAGCCGCCGCGACATGCCGCCTTCGGCCATGATGGCGCCGGCCAGCACGAAGAAGGGGATCGCCAGCAGCGAGAATTTGTTAACACCACCGACGACTTGAATCATTATCGCGTCGAATGGAATATCGATCCACCAAGCACCGATCAAGGCAGAGAGGCCAAGGGCGTAGGCCACCGGGACGCGCAGAAGAAACAGGACGGCAAAGCTGCCGAGAAGAATCAGGGCATCCATTTACACCGCCTCCTTACTGTCTTCGACCAGCTCATAATTAACTGCACGTCTGTGGCTCTGGTCGCCGAAAATCAATCGCTCGAGGACGAATAGGAAGGTGATTGCACCCCCGATCGGGACGGGGGAATAGGTAATGCCGACGCGCAGCGTAGGAAGGGTGCTCATGAACTGGTTCCAGGTCGCGATACACAGCTTGGTGCCCCAGATAGCCATGAACAGGCAGATAATGCCCATCAGGATTTGAACAAGCAGCTCGACGTGACGGTGCATGTGCTCAGGTAAGCGGTCGACGAACATAGCTACCGCCATATGTGCTCCGGCTCGATAGCTAGCCGCCGCACCGATAAATGTAAAAATCACCATCAGCAAAATGGCAACGGGCTCAGGCCATCCGGCTCCGGTGCCAAGCACGTAGCGCGCGAATATCCCCCAAGGGATGATCAAGGACATGACCACAATGGCCATTCCCGCGACCCAAACACAGGTCATGTAGATCGCGTCATTGACGCGCAGCAGCGTGTTTTTCATCAGACTTCACCGCAAGCGTGGCGACGGACGTAGGCCCGCCGCCACGAGGTTTTTCAGAAAGAACGAATTACTGGACGGCTTCGATACGCTTGATCAGTTCGGCGTAAGGCGCGCCGTACTTCTCGCGTACCGGAGCGGTAGCGTCGTAGAAGGGCTTTTTGTCCACTTCGATGAAGTTGACGCCTTCGGCCTTGAGCTTGGCTACGCTGCTGGCGGTCTTCTCGTCCCACAGCTTGCGCTCTTCCATCTGCGCTTCCTTGGCGTACTTCTTGACGATCTCCTGCTGCTCAGGGGTGAGCTTGTTCCAGGTCGTCTTGGAGATCACGATGGGCTCGGGCAGGATCAGGTGCCCGGTCAGCGAGTAGTTCTTGGCGGCGCGGAAGTGGTTGTGCTCGAGCATGGTTGGCGGGTTGTTCTCGGCACCGTCGACCACACCGGTCTGCAGCGCACTGAAGATTTCGCCGGTATTCATCGCCACGCCCTGTGCGCCCATGGCATTCAGGGTGTCGATGAACAGCGGGTTGCCCATCACACGAATTTTCATGCCCTTGAGGTCTTCAAGATTGTGCACCGGCTCTTTGGTATAGAGGTTGCGCACGCCGCCGTCCATCCATGCCAGGCCGACCATGTTGAATTCGGAATTGGTGATCTTGTCGAGGATTTCCTGACCGATCTCCCCGTCGATGACCTTACGCATGTGGTCATGGTCACGGAACACGAAGGGCATATTGAAAGCGTTCACGTCCGGAACGACCGGGCCGAGCGTGCCCAGGCTGACGCGCGTCATCTGCACCGCACCGATCTGTACTTGCTCGACGACTTCTTTTTCGGAGCCAAGCACGCCGCCCGAGAACATGCGGAACTTGAGCTCACCGTTGGTGGCCTCTTCGATTTTCTGCCCCATGTGTTCCTGCGCCACGACGGTCGGGTAACCGGCCGGGTGGATCTCGGCAATCTTCAACGTCATGGCAGCGTGCGCCGCGCTCGACATGCAGAAAGCGAAGGGAAGTGCCGCGATGAGCAATTTGCGTTTGAAGTTCATGTGTATCTCCATCTTGTTGTTGTTGGTGTGCAGCGTTGGAGCGTCAAGGCCAGGTAAATGCAAGCCTGTCCTTGGCAGGTGAAGCGTCAGCGAAAGCGAGGTTCCTCCAGTCCGGCAACACCGGGTCGCAGGGCGAACACACCGCCCGCTAACGGCTGATCGGAGAGATCGCCGCCTGGCCGAATGGATGTGACGAACAGGGTGTCGAGGCCAGCGCCACCAAAGGCGCACATGGCTGGCTTCTTCACCGGCACTTGCAGCGAACGGTCAAGGCGGCCGTCTGGCGTGAAGCGGTGGATCAGGCCGGCGTCGTTGCCGCAGATCCAATAGCAGCCGTCGACGTCCACTGCGGCACCGTCTGGGCGACCGGCATATTGATTCATGTCGACGAACAGCCGGCGATTGCTCGGGGTGCCGCTGTCGATGTCGTAATCAAATGCCCAGATGCATTGCACGCTGGGATGCGAGTCGGAGAGATACATCGTTCGGCCGTCCGGGCTGAAGCCCAGCCCGTTGGGCACGATGAAGTCATTTAGCTGCGCGCCGAGCGAACCGTCGCTGGCCGAACCATCGAACTGGTACAGCGCGCCAGCCGGGATGCCGGCGGCCATATCCATGACCATGGTTCCAGCCCAGAAGCGACCCTGCCGGTCGCAGCGGCCATCGTTGAAACGCATGTTGCCGTGGTCATGCCGCACGTCGGCGAGGCGGGTTGCGCTAAGTGTGCCGTCGACCTGCGGGACGATATCGAAAATGCCGTCTTCCATGCCTGCGACCCAGCGATTGTCTTCGCCCTCGCGGCGAGCGATGCAGGCGATCATCTGCTCGGCGGTCCAGCGGGTTACCTTGGCATCCGACGCCTGCCAGCGCAGCAGTTGGCGGTTGGGAATATCGACCCAGTACAGCGCTTGCTCATGCGCAACCCAGACCGGGCTTTCCCCGGTCGCGTTCTGCGCATCGACTATCAGTTCTGCTTGGTTTGCCATGGCGATTCTCTTGTTGTTCTTCGCGGCGTGGCTGGAGATCAGTCGTCGAAGGGACCTGCCTCGACAAAGGCGCCGCCCTGGTAAATCGCCGCTGGGTCGTTGGCGGAGTAGGGCGGCTGGGCTTCGACTTTGTCGCGGAACACTTCGGAACTATCCTTGGGTTCGAAGCCCAGGCGCGCCGCCATGTGGTTGTCCCACCAAACGTCGCGGTTCGCCGAAGCACCGTACACCACGGTATGTCCGACATCAGGGGTGAACAACGAGCGGCCAATCAGGTCGGTCAGGTCGCGATAGCTGAGCCAGGTGAACATCATTCGGCGGTTGAGCGGCTCAGGGAAGGAGGAGCCGATGCGGATGCTCACGGTTTCGATGCCGTAGCGATCGAAGTAGAAGCTCGCCATGTCTTCACCGTAGGACTTTGACAGGCCGTAATAGCCATCCGGACGGCGCTCGGCGCTGGCGTCGATGGTCTCGGTCTGCTTGTAGAAACCGATGACGTGATTGGAGCTGGCAAAAATCACGCGCTTGATGCCGTGCTTGCGTGCGGCTTCGTAGATATGAAATACGCCGCGGATATTGCCTTCGAGAATTTCTTCGAAAGGCCGCTCGACTGATACGCCGCCGAAGTGCGCGATCGCATCGACGCCTTCACAGAGGGCATGTACAGCAGCTTTGTCTGCAAGATTGCACTGCACTACTTCTTCGTATTCGCCAGCAGCAGGTTCCATGGCGGCGATATCGGAGAGGCGAATGATCTTGGCATAGGGGCGAAGCGTTTCACGTAATACCTTGCCCAGTCCTCCTGCGGCGCCTGTCAGCAGGAGGCGATTGAAGGGTGTGTGAGCGGTCGTCGTGCTTGTCATTGTGGTCTGCCCGTCGCTTATTGTTTTGATGTCATCGGTTGTCGGATGACTTGAGTGGATTATTTCTGCCACCCTTCAACTTTGTCAACCCGCGCGGCGATCTTCTTGCTGTTGCCCAGGAGGGTTGCCAGGGGTGGAGAAACCTTGTGTCCCCTCTGTATCTAGCATTCTGCCTGGAGCCGCAAGCTTCAGAGGCGCTTTCTAAGCGTCACGCTATCGGGCGGCGCCTGGCAATTACATACCACTAAAGTCGAGTAGGACTCTTGCCTCATAAAAGGGGCGGCGTAACGGATCATATGCCTGAGGTTGTATGATGACCATTCTGCGCGTAGGGTGTTTTCCAGGCGTGCCATACGCACAGGCTCCAAGGCTGGGACCTGCCGCCACGAAGCTATCGGCGAACCCGCGTGGCACGGATCCGTGACGTCTGGATGCCGGCTAGGAGCTGATCGTCCGTGACAGTGCCTGATGTTTTTCAGAGCTTGAATGCAGTCACCATAGGCTGAATCGGGCTGTCACTTTTTCGAAGGCCTGTGATTGCGCGTCATGGTTCGCTCGAGCAGGTCGTTGAGTTCTATCACCAGGAGGTTTTATGAATGACAAGCCTGCCATGATCTGTGCTGATGACGACCGTATCGCCTGGCTGCGCCTGCGCTCGGTTGCACTGCCGCTAGCCAACCCTATCAGCGATGCAAAGGTGCTTACCGGCCGACAGAAGCCGATGACCGAGATCGCCATTCTGATAGCCGAGATCGAAACCCGCGACGGCCACCAGGGGCTGGGTTTCAGCTATTCCAAGCGCGCCGGTGGTGCCGGACATTTTGCCCATGCCTTGGAGGTTGCGCCCAACCTGATCGGTGAGAACCCCAGCGATATTTCCAAGCTGTGGGACAAACTGTGCTGGGCTGGCGCTTCGGTGGGTCGCAGCGGCTTGGCCACCCAGGCCATCGGCGCTTTCGACGTCGCCCTGTGGGACCTCAAAGCACGCCGTGCCGGGTTGTCACTGGCGCGTTTGCTCGGCGCTCAGCGCGATTCGGTGCGCTGTTACAACACCTCTGGCGGTTTTTTGCATACGCCGCTGGATCAGCTGTTAAAGAACACCGATCTGTCGCGAGAGAAAGGTATCGGCGGTATCAAGCTCAAAGTCGGTCAGCCCGACTGGGCGCTGGACCTGCATCGGGTCGGTGCGGTGCGCCAGCACTTGGGCGAGGCGTTCCCGCTGATGGTCGATGCCAACCAGCAATGGGACCGGCCGACTGCCCGCCGTATGTGTCGGCGCCTGGAGCCGTTCGATCTGGCGTGGATCGAGGAGCCGCTGGACTGCTACGACGCCGAGGGGCACGCCGAGCTGGTGCGCCAGTTCGATACGCCGATCGCCACCGGCGAGATGCTCACCAGCCCGGCTGAGCACTGGGAATTCATTCGCCAGCGTGCTGCTGATTTCTTGATGCCGGATGCTCCGCGCGTGGGCGGTATCACCCCCTATATGCGGATACAGACCTTGGCCGAGCAGGCCGGCATGACCCTGGCGCCGCACTTCGCCATGGAGCTGCACGTGCACTTGGCGGCGACCCATATTCACGAGCCTTGGGTCGAGCATTTCGAATGGCTGGAGCCGTTGTTCGAGGAGCGCCTGGAGATTCGCGACGGGCGCATGCAGGTGCCAAGCCGGCCCGGTCTGGGGTTGAGCCTGAGCGAACGGGTAGCCGGCTGGACGGTGCAGCAGGCTGAGGTGGGTCAGCGCGTCTGAGTGGTTTCGCTGGCCGAGTGGCGCACCGCATCGCGAAGCGCGGCAACGGCGGGATTGTCGTTGTCTTCGCGCCAGACCAGGTGCAGCTCGCTGTGCACTCCCATTGGCAGTTCGAGAGATCGCCAGCGCACTCGCTCGAAGCTCACCGCACTGGCGCTGCGCGGCACTAGCGCCAGACCCATGTCGGCGTTGACCAAGGACAGGATGGTCAGGGTAGTGCCGAGCGACTGCACATAGTCCGGTTGCACGCCGCTGGAGCGGAACATGCCGGTGAGCAGTTCGTTGAACGGCTGCCAGGCCGCATGCGAGTAAATAATGAACGGTTGGCCATGCAAGGCAGCAAGTCCAAGCGGTTCCTGCGTTGCCAGCGGGTGCTCGCAGGGCACGGCCAGAATGAAGGGTTCGCGCACCAGACATTCGTTGATCAGCCCTGGCTGATTCAGAGGTGCGCGCACGATCGCCAAGTCGATGCGTCGGGTATGCAGGGCTTGCAGTTGGTCAAAGGTCGTCATTTCCTGCAAGGCAATTTGCACACCGGGGCGGTCGCGCCTGGCCTGTGCCACCACCCGAGGCAGAAAGTCGTAAACCGCGCTGGCGACGAAGCCGATGCTCACAGTCCCGCTTTCCCCCAAAGCAATCAGGCGTGCAGTCTGTGCCGCCCGGTGGGCCTGTTCGAGCAGTGCCTGAGCTTCGACGAAGAAGGCGCGACCCGCGGCCGTCAATACCACCGTGCGGGTGCTGCGGTTGAACAGGGCAACGCCCAACTGATGCTCCAGCAGCTGAATTTGCCGGCTCAACGGCGGCTGAGTCATATGCAGGCGCTCGGCGGCGCGACGGAAGTTCAGTTCTGCGGCCAGCGCGGTGAAGCAGCGCAGTTGGGCTAAGTCGAACATTGATCCATTTCCGGTATCAATCGAGTGGCTGATTAGATTAGACCTGTATCAATCTAGCCGTCCATCATGCCGTTCCGGCCTTGCAGCGCCTGTTCTGGAGAAGCACATGATGAATCCGTACATCCCTGACCGCATCACTTGGATTGGCCTGCGCTTGGTAGAGTTGCCGCTGTCGCAGGCGGTGAGTGACGCCAAGGTGGCGACCGGACGACAGAAACCGCTCGAGTCGGTCAGCCTGCTGTTTGCAGAGATCGAAACCAGCCAGGGGCATTCCGGCCTTGGGTTCAGTTACAGCCTGCGTACAGGTGGGCCGGCGCAATACGCTCATGCCCGGGAGATTGCGCCGCTGCTGATCGGTGAGGACCCCAACGACATCGCCCGACTCTGGAGCAAGATGATCTGGGCCAGCGCGTCGGTCGGGCGTGGCGGCGTCGCCGCACAGGCGATCGCAGCTATCGACACGGCGCTATGGGATCTCAAGGCACGGCGTGCCGCGCTGCCGCTATCCAAGTTCCTGGGCGCGCGTCGCAGTGCGGTACCTTGTTACAACACGTCGGGCGGTTACCTGCAGGCGTCTATCGAGGAGATTGTCGACAAGGCGACCCAATCGCGGGAGCGGGGTATCGGCGGCATAAAGATGAAGGTCGGTCAGCCCGATCGGCGAGCGGACCTTCAACGCGTCGACGCCTTGCGCAAGCATCTGGGCGATGAGGTCCCGCTGATGGTCGACGTCAATCAGCAATGGGACCGGATCACCGCGTTGCGCATGGGGCGTGAGCTGGAGCAATACCAGTTGGAGTGGATCGAGGAGCCGCTGGACGCTCATGATGTGGTCGGGCATGCCGCGCTCGCCGCTCAGCTGGACACGCCGGTGGGCACCGGTGAAATGCTCACCAGCGCCGCCGAAGCGCTGGGCTATGTCGATAGCGGCGCGGTAGATGTCATCATGCACGATGCTCCGCGGCTGGGCGGCATTACGCCATTCCTCAAGGTCGCGAATGCAGCGGAGCAGCGCGGCATGATCATGGCCCCGCACTTCGTCATGGAGATTCATCTGCATCTGGCCGCTGCCTACGAACATCAGACGTGGGTCGAGCACTTCGAGTGGCTAGAGCCGGCTTTCAACGAGCGGCTGGAGATACGTGACGGGCAGATGATCGTGCCGGACCGTCCCGGATTGGGGCTGAGCCTGCATGAGCAGATTGCGGGCTGGACGCAGGCACGGTGCGAAATCGGCAAGCGCCCCTGAACGAACGACCGCGCCAAAGGCGCGGTCAGTGATCGAACGAGGCGCCCAATCGCAGCAACGAGCGGGCGTTTCGCGTTTAGGTGCTCTGTAATTTGGCTATGACACTTTTGCGGTGACGCAGCGCACTGACCAGATGCCAGCCCACCGAGGCCAACGCCAGGAACAGGAAGCTGGCCGAGATCGGGTTGGTGAGAAAGCCCATAAAATGACCATCCGACAGCATCAGGCCGCGGCGCAGATTGGTTTCCGCCATAGGCCCCAAGATGAAGCCGATGATGAAGGGCGCCGCAGGCATCCCGCCTTTGACGAATCCGTAACCGATCAGACCGAACAACAATATCGTCCAGACATCGAACACACGGCTGCTCAGGCCGAACGCACCCACCACGCACAGCACCAAGATGATCGGCAACAGAATGTGCTTGGGTACCTCCAGTAGCTTGATGAAAATCCGCAGTCCATAGAACTCCATCAGCAACATCATCACCGATGCCAGAATCAGCGCAGCGAAGATGGTGTAGACCAGCGGGCCCTGGCTGATGAACAGCAGCGGTCCGGGTTGGATGCCATGAATCATGAAGCCGCCGAGCAGAATCGCGGTGACGGTGTCGCCCGGAATGCCGAGGGTCATCAGCGGGATCATGGCGCTGCCAATGCCGGCATTGTTGGCGGTTTCGCTGGCGACCACGCCCTCGGGGGCACCCTTGCCGAATAGCTCGGGATGCTTCGAGCGTTTCTTCGCAACGATGTAGGAGACGATGTTAGAGGTGCCTGCGCCAATACCCGGCAGAATGCCGATACCGATACCGATCAGGCCCGAACGGAACGCATTGGGGAGCTGGCCGACGAATTCCTTCATGGAGAAGCCGAAGCCCTTGACGTTCTTCGTGCTCACCGAGGCGATCTTGCTCTTGTGCGCTGCGCGGCCGGTTTCGGCGATCTTGATCACTTCCGCTACCGCGAACATACCGATCATCACCGTGAGCATGGCGAAGCCGCCATTGAGGCTGGGTGAATCGAAGGTGAAACGGCGGATCGCATCGACCGGCGCGATGCCCACGGTGGAGAATGCGAAACCCAGTACGCCGGCATAGATGCCTTTGAGCAGCGAGCCCGTCGACAGCGTCGCGATCAACGTCAGCGAGAAAATCGCGATAGCGAAGTATTCATGCGGCCCGAAGCGCAACGCGACTTTGGCCAGCCAGGGTGCAATGGAAAGCAGGGCGACGATGCTGAAAATGGTGCCGAGAAAGGAGAACACCACGCCCAGCCCGAGGGCCTTCATGCCTTCGCCCTTTTCCATCATCGGTCCGCCATCGAACGTCGTGGCGATGGAGGCGGGAGTCCCTGGGATCTTCAACAGAATCGCCGAAATCAGGCCACCCGACGTGGCGCCAACGAACAACGCGACCAGCAGCGACAGCCCGGCAGCGGGGCCCATCGTGTAGGTGAGTGGCAGACAGAGCGCGATGGCCATCGTCGCCGACAATCCCGGTACCGCGCCGAAGACGATGCCGACCGCCACGCCAAGGGTGATCAGAATGAAAATATAGGGCGAGAATACGGCGCCGAAACCGGTCTGAAAAAGTTCGATCATGATCCGTCTCCTAGAATTTCAAAAAGCCGGTCGGGAGCATCAGATCGAAGCCCTGGCGGAAGGTGACGAAAATGAAGGCCGATGACACCACCGCGATAACGATATAAGCGATGTGGTTGATCTTGCGCTCGCGGGGCGTGATCACGATGAACTGTGCATACAGATAGAGCACTGTCATGAGCGGGAAGCCGACCTTCTGCAGCAGGGCGACGTACACGGCGATCAGTCCCAGCGTTTTGAACACGGTGGGGTAGTCCGGCGGTGTGTTGTCGGACGGCTCGGCGTCCACGTCTGGATCAGCCGGAGGTTGAATCGCTTTGGTCGCAGTCACCAGCTGCAGCACGCCAAGCAGACACAGCCCGATCGACAGCACATAGGGAACGGTAGAAGCGTCAATGAAGCCTTTGCGCGGAAGGTTGATGGTCAGGAACAGGTAGAACAGGCCGGCGCCCAGCATCAGGGCTCCGACCAGTAACTCCTTTCTCTTGTAGGTATCCATGGGACGGCTCTCGATTCAGAAGAAAGGCTGCCGGGCGCAGCGACTGCGCCCGGCAATGTGTCGCAGGCTTACTTGCTCTGGCGCAGATCGTCCTTGTATTCCATGAACTGCTCACGGGTGTTCTTCAGGCGGTCGATGGAAGCATCGGTACCGAAGTAGCTGACCGGTTGCTTGAAGGTCTTGCGCAGCTCTTCCTCGTACTCAGGCGTCTCGGTGATCTGCTTCACGATGCCTGCCATCTTTTCGATGATCGCCGGATCGGTGCCGTCCGGAAACGCCACTACGTAAGGCTTCTCCATGACGAAGTCGACGCCTTGCTCTTTGAAGGTCGGTACGTCGCCGAGTAGTGGGTTGCGTTCGTCGTTGGGCTGGCCGAGGGCGACCATCTCGCCGCTGGTGACGTAATCCTGAACCGAGCCGTAGCTGATCGCGGCGAGGTCGATACGGTTACCCAGCAGAGCGACAACTTTCTCGGATACCGTGCCGGCATCGACCATCTTCAGCTTGGTGTCGGTCAACCCTTCGAACATCAGGCCCTGCAGGTGCGAGTAGCTACCCATCTCGGTGCCATAGGTCACGCTGCTCGGTTCGGCCTTGGATTTCGAGATCAGGTCTTTCAGCGAAGTAAGCCCCGATTCCTTCGATGCGACGAACACGGTGCCTTTGTCCACGCCGGCGATGCAGCAGATATCGAAGGCATCGAGGCTGTCTTCGGTCAGTCCCGCCACTTCGTTGACGATTAGCTGCCCAGTGTGGGTGAAGAGGATGGTGTTGCCGTCAGGATCGGCCTGCTTAACCTGCTCGGCAGCCAGGGTGCCGCCGCCACCGGCGACGTTGGTAATGACCATCGCTTCGCCGGTGATCTTGGTGAAGTACTTGGCCATGGTGCGGGCGTTGAAGTCGGTATCACCGCCAGCGTTGGCAATGACCACGACTTGTACCGGGCGAGTGGGCCATTCGGTCTCAGCGGCAAACGCGCTGCTGACGGCAGTTGCCAATACAGCGGACACAAGGGAGGCGCAAATTGCTTTTTTCATTGTTAAGTCTCTCTCGGTGGTTGGGGTTGCGGCGCTTCGTTTTATCGTTCTGGTTGTAGCTCACGTTTGATGTTAGGGACGACCCAGGCTGGGTTGCTTGGGATCGTATTTCCAGCCAGGGACCAGGTACTGCATGGCCATGGCATCGTCTCGGGCGCCGGTGGCGACCTTGTTGTAAAGCTCGTGCGCGGTAGCGATTCGATCCATGTCCGGTTCGATGCCGAGGCCGGGCTTGTTCGGTACCTGCACCTCGCCGCCAACGATCTGCAGCGGTTCGCGGGTCAGGCGCTCCTGGCCTTCTTGCCAGATCCAATGGGTGTCGATGGCGGTGATGTTGCCCGGCGCGGCGGCCGCGGCATGGGTGAACATCGCCAGCGAGACGTCGAAGTGGTTGTTCGAATGCGAACCCCAGGTCAGGCCGAACTGCTCGCACATCTGCGCCAGCCGTACCGAGCCTTGCATGGTCCAGAAATGCGGGTCGGCCAGCGGGATGTCGACTGCCTCTAGGCGCAGCGAATGACCCATCTGCCGCCAGTCGGTGGCGACCATGTTGGTGGCGGTCGGAATGCCAGTGGCGCGCTTGAACTCGGCCATGATCTCGCGGCCGGAGTAGCCGTTTTCCGGTCCGCAAGGATCTTCGGCGTAGGACAGGACGTGCCCTTGGCCTTTGCACAACTCGACGGCCTCGGCCAGCGACCATGCGCCGTTAGGGTCCAGCGTGACGCGTGAATCCGGGAAGCGCGCCTTGATGCCGGCAATCGCCTGCATCTCTTCGCTGCCGCGCATCACGCCGCCCTTGAGTTTGAAGTCCTTGAATCCGTAGCGCGCCGTGGCGGCTTCGGCAAGCCGTACGATGGAGGCTGGGGTGACTGCTTGCTGATGGCGGAGGTGGTACCAGTCATCGGCCGAACCGGTACCGGCCAGATAGGGCAGGTCGGTGCGAGTGCGATCACCTATATAGAAGAGATACGCCAGCATCGGCACGCTATTGCGCTGCTGGCCGCTGCCGAGCAGCTCCGCCACAGGCACGTCGAGATGCTGGCCGAGCAGATCGAGGAGGGCGGCCTCGACCGCAGTGATGACGTTGTCCAGCCGCAGGTTGATCTCGTGCGGTTGCTTCAGCACGGCGGCTTCCGCTTCAGACGTGACCTCATGCTGAGTAGCCTGCGGACCCTTCGCCGAGCCGCCGGCGATGGCGCGGCGCAACGCATTCAGTACACCGTTGTAGCGACCTATCGGCTGGCCAATCACCAGACCCTTGGTACGTTCGAGCGCTTGGCGGATGCCTTCGCCGCCCGGCACTTCACCGATGCCGGTGCGCCCGGCGCTGTCCTTCAGAATGACCAGGTTACGAGTGAAATAAGGGGCATGAGCGCCGCAGAGGTTGAGCAGCATGCTGTCATAGCCCGCTACCGGTATGACTTGCATCTCCTTTACTACCGGTGTCGCCGTCTTTGCATCTAGCATCTGCTGTCTTGCTCCTGCTTATTGTTGTGAGCGAGGGTTGTCAGTTGCGCGGCATGGACAGGGCGGCCAGCGCCCTTTTTGCCGTAGTAGTGAAAAAGTCGCGCTGCCTTGAACCTCGGATGGAAGGATGCTGTAGGCGTGTTTGTATTCTGAGGATGCGGCTTATGTAGCCTTGGTACTGTTCGATGCGGGCGACAGAGTTCATCGAGACGGGCGCAAACGCATGATGGCTCACCTGCATGGGCGCACAGAGCGAGTAGGGTTTGCGCTGCGGGGCGCAAGTAAAGCGCGGAAAAATCATGGCTTTTTAGCTCTGGTTGTTTTGCTGTCATACGTTGTCGTATGACTAGGTGGAATTTTTATCAGTGGCGATGGTGGATGTCAAATGACTAATGTATGGAAATCGCCCTGTATGACCGTCTGGTAATGATCTTGTTTCGCTTCTTGTCCTGAATCAGTTCGCCAGTATTTATTAGAAGGGCGTTTCGATGCTTTGTAGGCATGGCCATCTGTTGACGAGAAAATCTTGAACAAAACAGGTGGCATCTCTCAATGTTGTACGATAACGTATCTACAAGGCTGCGGCCCTATTTCCATATACCGATAGCTTCACAGGATGCTCGAACAATGAACCCACAAGAACTGAAGGCCATCCTCTCTTCTGGTCTGCTGTCTTTCCCGGTCACCGATTTTGACCAACAGGGCGACTTCAGCCGTGCCGGCTATATCAAGCGACTGGAATGGTTGGCGCCCTATGGCGCAACGGCGCTTTTCGCCGCGGGCGGCACTGGCGAGTTCTTCTCGCTGACACCTCAGGAATATCCGGATGTCATCAAGACCGCCGTCGATACCTGCGCAGGCCAAGTGCCGATTCTTGCTGGCGTCGGCGGCCCGACCCGTCAGGCCATCGCCTACGCACAGGAAGCCGAGCGTCTGGGTGCGAAGGGCTTGCTTTTGCTGCCGCATTACCTGACTGAAGCCAGTCAGGAAGGCGTTGCCAGGCATGTCGAAGAAGTCTGCAAATCGGTCAACATCGGCGTTGTGGTCTATAACCGCAACGTCTGCCGTCTGACCGCGCCGCTGCTTGAGCAACTGGCCGAGCGTTGCCCGAATCTAGTGGGCTACAAGGACGGTCTGGGTGACATCGAGCTGATGGTTTCCATTCGCCGTCGCCTCGGCGAGCGCCTGACCTACCTGGGCGGCCTGCCCACCGCCGAAGTCTACGCAGCCGCCTACAAGGCGCTCGGCGTCCCGGTTTATTCGTCGGCCGTGTTCAACTTCATTCCCAAGACGGCAATGGATTTCTACAAGGCTATTGCCCGTGACGACCACGAGACCGTTGGCAAGCTGATCGACGATTTCTTCCTGCCGTACCTCGACATCCGCAACCGTCGCAAGGGTTACGCGGTCAGCATCGTCAAGGCCGGTGCACGCATCGCTGGCTATGACGCCGGCCCGGTACGTGCGCCGCTGACCGATCTGTTGCCTGACGAATACGAAGCGCTCGCCGCGCTGATCAAGAAGCAAGGCGGCCAATAACGGTCCGGCCCGACCTATCACTCGCCCCAACCGCCGAGATGCAGGTGGCCGTCCCTTCGGACGCGCCTCTGCCGGCGGACATCACGAAGGAGAGAGTCCCGTGGCAGACGCACAACGTTACGACAACTACATCGATGGCCAGTGGGTAGCTGGCAAGAACTACCAGGCCAATATCAATCCGTCCGACCTTTCGGATGTGGTCGGTGAATACGCCCAGGCTGATGCCACGCAGGTTGAAGCCGCCATCGCCGCCGCCCGCAAGGCATTCCCCGCTTGGTCGACTTCCGGCATTCAGGCACGCGCCGATGCGCTGGAGAAAGTCGGTCTGGAAATCCTTGCTCGTCGCGAAGAACTCGGAGCGCTGCTGGCCCGTGAAGAAGGCAAGACCCTGCCCGAAGCGATCGGCGAAGTCGCTCGCGCTGGCAACATCTTCAAATACTTTGCCGGCGAATGCCTGCGCCAGGCCGGCGAGACGTTGCAATCCGTGCGTCCGGGCGTGAGCGTCGAAGTCACTCGCGAGCCGCTGGGCGTCATTGGCCTGATCACACCCTGGAACTTCCCGATCGCCATTCCGGCGTGGAAGATTGCTCCGGCGCTGGCCTACGGCAACTGCGTGGTGATCAAACCGGCTGATCTGGTTCCGGGCTGCGCCTGGGCGATCGCCGAGATCATTTCCCGCTCCGGCTTCCCCGCTGGCGTGTTCAACCTGGTGATGGGCAAGGGCCGTGAAGTCGGCGAAGCCATCGTCAACGACAAGCGCGTCGACGGCGTCAGCTTCACCGGCTCGGTAGGCGTTGGCCGCGGCATCGCCAACACCTGCGTCAACCGTGGTGCCAAAGTACAGCTGGAGATGGGCGGCAAGAATCCGCAGATCATCCTGGATGACGCCGACCTTAACGTAGCCGTCGAACTCGCTACCCAGAGCGCGTTCTACTCCACCGGCCAGCGCTGCACGGCGTCCAGCCGGATCATCGTGACCGAAGGCATCTACGATCGCTTCGTCGAGGCCATGATCGAGCGGATCAAGAAAATCAAGGTCGGCTCGGCACTGGAAAAGGGCGTCGATGTCGGCCCCGTGGTTTCTCAGGCGCAGCTGGATCAGGACCTGAGTTACATCGCGCTCGGCAAGGAAGAGGGTGCACGCCTCGCCTGCGGCGGCGAACGTGTCAGCTGCGGCACCGAAGGCTACTACCTGGCTCCAACACTGTTTGTCGACAGCACAGCCGACATGCGCATCAGCCGTGAGGAAATCTTCGGTCCGGTGGCCAACGTGGTTCGCGTCAAGGACTACGACGAAGCGCTGGCGATGGCCAACGACACCGAGTTCGGTCTGTCGGCGGGCATCTGCACCACCTCGCTGAAGCACGCCAGCCACTTCAAGCGCCACTCACAGGCGGGCATGGTGATGGTCAACCTGCCGACCGCAGGTGTCGATTACCACGTGCCGTTCGGCGGTCGCAAAGGGTCGTCTTACGGTCCGCGCGAGCAGGGGCGCTATGCGCAGGAGTTCTACACCACGGTGAAGACTACCTACATCGGCTGATTAGAGCTGCGCTCGGCATACGGCGCGATTCGGCGAATTCGACCGGATCGTGCCTTCAGCCGGCTCGTTACGTTTTTCCGCAGTCGTTCCATAAGAACAGTCGGACCATAAGAACAATAGAGAGAGGCGTATGAACAACCCAGTGCATCAAGGCGCTCCGGTAATTACCGAACTACAAGTGGTTCCGGTCGCCGGTCAGGACAGCATGCTGCTCAATCTGAGTGGCGCACATGGTCCGTATTTCACCCGCAACATCCTCATTCTCAAGGACAGCGCCGGCAATACAGGTGTCGGCGAAGTCCCCGGTGGCGAGTCGATTCGTCAGACGCTTGAAGACGCTCGCGCCATCCTCGTTGGCCAGTCGGTCGGCAACTACAACGGCCTGCTGAATCAGGCGCGCAAGGCGTTCGCCGATCGTGACTCCGGTGGCCGCGGCCTGCAGACCTTTGATCTGCGCATTGCCATCCACGCCATTACCGCGCTGGAATCGGCCATGCTCGACCTGCTCGGCCAGCACCTCGGCGTGCCGGTTGCAGCACTGCTCGGTGACGGCCAACAGCGCGACGAAGTCGAGATGCTCGGCTACCTGTTCTATATCGCCGACCGCAACAAGACCGACCTCGGTTACCGCGACGAATCGAGCGATTCGGACGATTGGTTCCGCGTGCGCAACGAAGAAGCGCTGACGCCGGAGACGGTCGTGCGTCAGGCCGAAGCCGCCTACGCGCGTTATGGCTTCAAAGACTTCAAACTCAAAGGCGGCGTGCTGCAGGGCAGCGAAGAGGTCAAGGCGATCCGTGCGCTGGCTGAGCGCTTTCCCGATGCACGCATCACCCTCGACCCCAACGGGGCCTGGTCGTTGGCCGAAGCCATCGATCTGTGCAAGGACCTCCACGGCGTGCTGGCCTACGCCGAAGATCCCTGCGGCGCCGAGAACGGTTATTCCGGGCGTGAAGTGATGGCTGAGTTCCGCCGCGCCACGGGGCTACCGACCGCCACCAACATGATCGCCACCGACTGGCGGCAGATGGGTCACACGATCCAACTGCAGTCCGTGGACATTCCGCTTGCCGATCCACACTTCTGGACCATGAGCGGTTCGGTGCGCGTGGCTCAGATGTGCCATGACTGGGGCCTGACCTGGGGCTCGCATTCCAACAACCACTTCGACATTTCGCTGGCGATGTTCACTCACGTCGCAGCCGCCGCACCGGGCAAGATCACTGCGATCGATACCCACTGGATCTGGCAGGACGGTCAATATCTGACCCGTGAGCCGCTGCAGATCGTGGGCGGTAAAGTCGCCGTACCGGCGAAGCCGGGGCTGGGTGTTGAGCTGGATCGGGATGCGCTGCAAAAGGCTCACGAGCTGTACCTTGAAAAAGGCCTGGGCGCACGTGACGACGCCATCGCCATGCAGTACCTGATCGCCGAATGGACGTTCAACAACAAGCGGCCATGCATGGTGCGTTGATTCACCCTACCGT
>NZ_CEXBBO010000027.1:0-17492 GCF_982611455.1 Stutzerimonas sp. | reverse complement strand
CACCCTACCGTCATCGCGGCCCGCTCTACGAATCGAATTCACCTGATAACAAAAACCGGCCTGTACCGGAGACCGAAATGAACGACACCGTGGAACTGATTCAGCATCAAGATTCGCCTCGTTACATCCGCTTGAACGAGGCGGACAACGTGGCAGTGGTGGTCAACGACGGTGGCGTGCCGACTGGCGCCCGGTTCGAAGACGGTTTGGTTACGGTCGAGTCGGTGCCGCAGAGCCACAAGGTCGCGCTGGTGGACATCGTTGTCGACGAGCCGGTCCGCCGTTACGGACAGATCATCGGTTACGCGCTCGAACCCATTGCACGCGGTTCCTGGGTCAAGGAAACCCAGCTGCGCATGCCGTCGGCGCCGCCGCTCGACAGTCTGCCCATGGCCGACGCTGTGCCGGCAAGGCTCGAGCCGCTCGAGGGCTTCACCTTCGAGGGTTATCGCAACGCCGACGGCACCGTCGGTACGCGCAACATTCTTGGTATCACCACCACCGTGCAATGCGTCACCGGCGTGCTCGATCACGCGGTCGCGCGCATCCGCAAAGAGTTGCTGCCCAAGTACCCCAACGTCGATGACGTAGTGGCGCTGACGCACAGCTACGGCTGCGGTGTGGCGATCAACGCCAAGGACGCCTACATCCCCATCCGCACGGTGCGCAACCTGGCGCGCAATCCGAATCTGGGCGGCGAAGCCCTGGTGATCAGCCTCGGCTGCGAAAAGCTGCAAGCCGAGCAGGTCATGCACGAAGGTGATGCGTCGGTTGATCTCAGCGAACCTTGGCTCTATCGGCTACAGGAATCCAATACCGGTTTCGGTGAAATGATCGAACAGATCATGACGCTGGCCGAAGCGCGCCTGCAGAAGCTCAACCGCCGTCAACGCGAAACCGTCCCGGCTTCCGAGTTGATTCTGGGTATGCAATGTGGGGGCAGCGACGCCTTCTCCGGCATTACAGCGAATCCGGCGCTGGGCTATGCCTCGGACCTGCTGATCCGCGCCGGTGCCACGGTGATGTTTTCCGAGGTCACCGAAGTGCGCGACGCCATTTACATGCTCACTTCACGCGCGGAAAGCCCCGAAGTGGCCGAAGCGCTGGTACGCGAAATGGATTGGTACGATCAGTACCTCGAACGCGGCGCCGCGGATCGCAGCGCCAACACCACACCCGGCAACAAGAAGGGTGGCCTGTCGAATATTGTCGAAAAATCCCTCGGCTCCATCGTCAAATCCGGCAGCAGCGCCATCAATGGGGTGCTCGGTCCAGGTGAGCGCTTCAGCGGCAAAGGCCTGATTTATTGCGCAACGCCTGCCAGCGATTTCGTCTGCGGCACGCTGCAATTGGCGGCGGGAATGAACCTGCACGTGTTCACCACCGGGCGCGGTACGCCATATGGGCTGGCCATGGCACCGGTGGTCAAGGTGTCGACCCGCACCGAGCTGGCCGAGCGCTGGCCTGACCTGATCGACGTGGACGCCGGGCGCATTGCCACGGGGCGTTCCAGTATCGAGGAGCTGGGCTGGGAGCTGTTCCACTACTACCTGGACGTCGCCAGCGGCCGCAAGAAAACCTGGGCCGAGCAGCACAAGATTCACAACGACATCACCTTGTTCAATCCGGCACCAATCACCTGACGGCTATGAGGTCAGCGAGCAGCGCATCCGCGTGATGCGCTGTACCAGTGAGCAACTGCAGGAGAATGTGATGAGCGCACTGCCGGACGAATTCATTCGCGGGATCGAGGCCATCGTCGGTGCGGCTGGCATCGTTACCGATGCCGAACGCATGCAGAGCTACTTGAGTGACTGGCGCAATGCCTACCGTGGCGAGGCCGCGCTGGTGGTGCGCCCGGCCAGTACCGAAGAAGTCGCAGCGGTAGTGCGGCTCTGCCATGCAAACCAAGTTGCGTTGGTTCCGCAAGGCGGTAACACAGGGCTCTGCGGCGGCTCGATTCCGGACGCCAGCGGAACCCAGGTGGTGTTGTCATTGACACGCATGACGCGTATCCGCGACATCGACCCGGCGAACGAAACGATCACCGTCGAGGCTGGCGTGATCTTGCAGACATTGCAGGAGGCGGCAGCCGAGGTTGGACGATTGTTTCCGCTGTCCCTGGGCGCGGAGGGAAGTTGCACCGTTGGCGGCAACCTCGCCACCAACGCTGGCGGCACTGCCGTGCTTCGCTACGGCAACATGCGCGACCTCACATTGGGCTTGGAAGTGGTTCTGCCGGACGGGCGGGTCTGGAGCGGCCTGCGCGGTTTGCGCAAGGACAACACCGGCTACGATCTGAAGCATCTATTCATCGGCTCGGAAGGCACGCTCGGAATCATCACGGCGGCGGTGCTCAAGCTGTATCCGGCGGTGCGCAGCGTGACGACCGCCTGGGTCGCATTGCCCAGCCCCCAGGCGACGGTCGAGTTGATCGGCCTGATCCGCGGGCTGTGCGGTGATCGCCTCACCGGTTTCGAGATGATGTCGAGGCAGAGCGTGGATTTCGTGCTGCGTCATGTGGCGGGCTGCAACGACCTTTTCACCGAGACGCATCCCTGGTACGTGCAGATCGAACTCAGCGATACGCAGCCCGAGGCGCCACTCAATGACTTGCTGGAAACTGCGATTGGCGAGGCCCTGACGCGTGAATGGGTGATCGATGCCGTATTGGCCAGCAGCGAAACCCAAGTGGCCGCGCTGTGGGCCATTCGTGAGGGCATTTCCGAGGCGCAGAACCACGAAGGGCCGAGCCTCAAACATGACATCAGCGTGCCGGTGAGCTGTATCCCGGCATTCATCGAAGCCACCGATCAACGTTTGCTCGCGCAATTTCCCGGTGTGCGCATCGTTGCCTACGGGCATGTGGGCGACGGCAACCTGCACTACAACATCAGCAAGCCGATCGGTTCAGAAGATGCGCCATTCAAGGCGCAGCATGAGGCGATCATGCAGGTCATCTACGATGCCACCGCCAGCTTTCAGGGCAGCATCAGTGCCGAGCATGGAATCGGCCAGGCCAAGCGCACAGCGGCCAAGCACTACAAAGATCCGCTGGAATTCGAGCTGATGCATGCGATCAAGACAACGCTGGACCCGAAAGGCCTGATGAACCCCGGCAAGGTGCTCTGATTGCGCCTTCACGCTGCCACATCGAGGTAATCCCGTGACCTGCATACTCCAGATCGGCCCTCTGACCGAGCGTTTCAACCGTGGCCTGGCTGCCGAACATGAGGTATTGCGTTTCTGGGACGAGGGTGCCGATGCGTTAATTGACCAGCACGCCCAGCGCATCGAAGTCGTGGTGACTTCCGGTCGTTTCGGCTGCACGGCGGGCTTGATCGAACGCCTGCCCAACCTGCGCGCGATCATCAGTTTCGGTGTTGGCTATGACGCGATTGATATCGCTGCGGCGCGGGCGCGGGGCATTCCTGTAAGCAACACGCCGGACGTGCTCAACGATTGCGTGGCGGATCTGGCCTTCGGCCTGGTCATCGACTGCGCGAGGCAGCTGTCGCGTGCCGACCGCTTCGTACGCGCTGGCGAATGGCCGTCTGGTGGTTTACCGCTGGCGACCCGGGTCAGCGGTAAACGGCTTGGCATCGTCGGCCTTGGTCGCATCGGTGAGACGGTGGCCAAGCGTTCCAGCGGCTTCGATATGCAGGTGCGCTACCACAACCGTCGATCGGTAGATGGCTGCGCGCATGGCTACGAACCCAGTCTGGTCGAGCTTGCGCAGTGGAGCGATTTTCTGGTCCTGACCTGCCCTGGCGGAGAAAGCACCCGCCACCTGATCGATCGAGAAGTGCTCGATGCACTGGGTTCGAAAGGCATATTGATCAACGTCTCCCGCGGCTCCGTGGTGGATGAGCCGGCACTGATCGAAGCGCTGGTAGATGGGCGCTTGGGCGGTGCCGGACTCGACGTCTTCGCCAGCGAGCCAAAAGTCCCGCAGGCCCTGGTCGACCTTCCTAATGTCGTCCTGCTGCCCCATATCGGCAGCGCCACCGAGGAAACCCGGTTGGCGATGGAAGAATTGCTGTTTGCCAATCTACGTGCGTTTCTCGAACGCGGAGAGGTGCTGACAGCTGTCTGAGCGCACTTACCGGTGCACTGCAGATCGGTGGCTATCAACAGCCGCCATGGCCCCTGAGCCAAAAGCCATGGGCCGACATTTTTTGCATGTACTTTTGGCGTAGCCGAACCGCCTGCCACAAGCACCTCGGTAAGGCGCGCCGTTTTATTTCGCAAGTGCGGGCCATTTCGGCCCGCATCAGGACCGCTGGACATGTCTGAGCAGCAATCGAATATGAACGAGATCCAGCTTCAGCAGGGCCCGCTCCGGCTGTCGGTATGCCCAGCATTGGGCGGCGCCATCACACGTCTGAGCGTCGATGGCATCGACCTGTTGCGGCCTTGGGACGGTTCCGACAGCGTTCGCCGTACCGGGTGTTTCGTCCTAGCGCCATTTTCCAATCGAATTGACAATGCCTTCGAGCATGACGGGCAGCGTTATCCATTGAAGAGATTGTCGCCTGATCATCCGCTGCCTATTCATGGCCTCGCCTGGAAACGCCCATGGGAGGTTGCTGAGCAGGATTCGAGCAGCTTGGTCCTTAACATCACGCACCGTCCAGACGGCATTGCGGCACTGGACTGGCCGTTCGCCTTCGAACTGGAGCATCGACTGCAACTCGGCGAGGAGGGCGTTTCGCTCGTTCTGAGCCTGCGCAACATCGGCGCCCGCTCGATGCCCGCCGGGCTCGGTTGGCATCCGTACTTCCTGCGCCATGAAGGTTGCCAGTTAAGATTTGCTGCACAAGCCGTATGGCAAAACGACACGCGAAACCTGCCTTCACGGCTTTTGCCAATCCCTGAGAAATGGGATTTTTCGACAACCAAGTCATTACAGGAACCAGGACTTGACCATTGCTTTGTCGGCAGTACCGCGCCGGTACTGATCCGCTGGCCAAGGCAGGGCGTCGAGCTGAGCATGAACGCCAGCGATGCACTTTCTCATCTGGTGGTGTTCACGCCACCTGCCGATATGGGCTTCTTCGCAGTGGAACCGGTATCCCACGCTAATAACGCCCTTGGCATGGACGATCCGGTCGCGAACGGAATGCGGGTGTTGTTGCCTGGCGAGACGATGCAGGTCAGTTGCCAGATGCAAATTCAGCGAACGGCTCGTAGCGGCCCGTAGCCCCGCTGTCGCACGTAAGAGTGTCGAATCGCCGCGACGGTTGTGGAGGAGGGCGAGCGCCCGCCCAAGGGCGCTCGGGCAGGTCACGCCGGATTGATGTTCTGGTTGATACGAAAGAGGTTCGCCGGGTCGAATTTCCTTTTCAGGTCTACCAGTCGTTGGTAGCTCGCACCATAGGCGAAGGCGATGCGATCAGTTTCATCACCGGTAAGGAAGTTTACGTAGGCGCCACCACTGGCAAAGGACTGGGTTCGTTTAAAGAACTCACGCGCCCAGGCAATACAGCGTGCATCTTCGGCAGCCGTTTCCCACCGAGCATGTACGTTCAGCACATAGTTGGCATCGCGATTCGAGTAAGCCATGACCTCAGGTTGGATTCGCCCCGTCTGGCCACCTATCGTGGCAACGAATATCTCGCATTGTGAGGAAGGTAGTGCACCGGCGTATTCGATGATGGCATCAATCGCCCCCTCATCGAGCACCGAGAAATTGTGGGATTTCCAGTAGTTCCGGGCGCCTGCTGTCAACAATGGATCGAACGCCTGCTGCCAGGCGACATACGGCTGCACACCTATGTGCTCGCCGTAGGCAGAACCAAATTCTCTCAGCGCCTCAATATAACTCTCGCCCTCGCCAGGATCGCCTGCGTAACAAACAGCCATCGCCACGATTTCTTTCCCGTGGACCTCCTCGGGCAGGAACGGTAAAGGCGGCGCCTTGCGAGTGATCATCCAAACGTTGAGCTTGTCCGGCATCGTTTCGGTGAAACGGGCGAACTGCATCATTACCGATTTCGCCTGCTCGAAAGGGAAGACGATGAGGCCACAAAGCACGTCCGGTCCCACCGGATGCAGCTGAAACTCGAAGCGGGTGACGATGCCGAAGTTGCCACCCCCGCCACGAAGTCCCCAGAACAGATCGGCGTTTTCCGATTCACTGGCGTGCAACTGACGGCCGTCGGCAACGATCACGTCCATGCCTAGCAGGTTGTCTATGGTCATGCCGTATTTTCGACTGAGCCAGCCGAAGCCGCCTCCGAGGGTCAATCCGGCCACTCCCGTTGTGGAGTTTATGCCCAGGGGCGTGGCTAAGCCGTGCGCTTGCGCGGCGGCATCGAAGTCAGCAAGCGTGCAGCCTGGTTCAACATAACCTCGGCGTTGTTCGTGATCGATTTTGACCCCCTTCATAAGCGAGAGATCGATCATCAGGCCATCGTCGCAGACGGCATTCCCGGCGATGTTGTGCCCGCCGCCGCGTATGGAGAACGGCACCTCGTGTTGGCGGACGAGGTCTACAGAGCGGACCACGTCCTCGGGCGATACGCAGCGGGCAATCATTGAAGGCCTGCGGTCGATCATTGCGTTCCAGATCTGGCGCACTTCGTTGTATTGCGGATCTTCGGGGAAAATTATTGGGCCTGAAAATTCGGCCTTGAATGTCTCTATCGCGGTATGGGAAAGCCGGTTCATGACGATCACCGTTAGGTATGCCAGAGGGCACGCACAAGAGGGCCCTCGGCGGGGGAGTGAGGACTACGACCACTCTGGCGATAAGTCCATGCCTCACAGCAGCCCTTGATCAGCATTTCGTCAGCGGAAAACACAGTATAGGTCCGCTTGTCAATAGAAAGTGGTTGATTGCGGATTTCAGGTCACTTGATGCGCGCTCTGGCTTTGCAGGAGCGCAAGCAAAAAAAGCCCGTCACAAGGACGGGCGAAAGTTTCCGCAACAGGAGCGAGGAGTGTTGCGTCCAGCGTGGAGCGTGACGCTTACAGGATCGAGATCGGGTAGTTGAAGATCAGGCGGTTCTCGTCCAGGTCGCGTGTGTTGACCTGTGAGCGGAAGCTCGAGTTACGCCATTTGATGTTGAGATTCTTAGCTGGGCCGTTCTGAATGGTGTAGGCCACCTCGGTCTCGCGGCCCCATTCTTTGCCGTCGTCGGTGGTGGCTGTCTCAATGTTGTCGCCGCTGATGTAGCGGTTCATCAGCGTCAGGCCGGGCACGCCCATGGCGGCGAAGTTGTAGTCGTGGCGCAACTGCCAGGAGCGCTCTTCGGCATTGTCATAAGAGTTGTTGAAGCTATCGTTGGCCAGGGTACCGCCGCTGGTGCCGTTGACGCGCATCCACGTGTCGCCGCTGACCTTCTGCAGGCCGACGTAGAAGGTGTTGCCACCGATTTTCAGGCCGAACAGACCGGAGTAGGTCTTGTTGTCCAGATTGCCGGCCAGCGCGCTGCCTTCTTCGTCACCCTGGAAGTAGCCGAGGTTGGCGGTCAGTGCCATGTCATCGCCAAGCGGCTGGGTGTGCAGCAGTTGCACATACTGCTGCTCGTAGACGTCCTTCAGTTCGGCTGTCCAGAGGCCCACGGTCGTCTGCTTGCTGAAAAGCGTATTCGCCGCCGATGTAATTGAAGCGGTCGGACACGCCAACCGGAGTTGCACCCGAGACCCGATAGCTCATGTCTTCCATGCTGGCGTCGTCGCGCGGGCTGTTCTGGCGGAACTGACCGGCTGTCAGCATCAGGCCGTCGAATTCGCGGGAGGTGATCATGCCGCCTTCGAACGTCTGGGGCAGCGAACGGCCATCATCCGAACGCAGAATCGGTAGGACCGGCATCATCTCGCCGATCTTCAGCTCGGTGTTGGAGATCTTGGCTTTGGCGGCAACACCAAAACGGCCGAAATCATCTGCAGGGCGGCCGTCGCTGTGGCGGGGCAGCAAGCTCGTGCCGTACGTACCGCCACCGCCGTCAAGTTTGACCGCCAGACCGGCGAGCACATCGACGCCAAAGCCGACCGGGCCCGGGGTATAGCCGGACTGGATGTTGAGGATGAAGCTCTGGGTCCATTCCTCGGCCTTGCTGCGATCAGTGATCGAGTCGTCTCGGAATTCGCGACCGATGTAAAAGTTACGGGCGTTTACCGTGATCTTGGTGCCGTCAACAAAGCCTTCCGCCGCATTTGCAACAGCAGGAATGCCAAGCGCCAGCGACAGCGTGCCCGCGAATACGGCGGCAGATAGGGGGTTGCGTGGGGTCATTGTTGTTGTGCTCCCTTTTTTGAGTAGTCCGCTGCGTGCTGCCATGTGGCTAAAAACGAAGCGGGGTGTAGCGCGGCAGCCAACAGGCGGCGCGTGCCGCGGCGGCTGATATCTGTTATCAGTCGTCATACGACATCACGGATTATGGCTACGGGTAGAGCCTTGTCAATGCAATTTGTAAAGAAATGTCAGGAGTCAGACTTTCGTCTAACTCGCAGATTGCAGCTCGATGAAACGGAATCGAGAGATGTTTTCGCTATTTGGCTAACGTCGACCAAGGGAAACGGGGAGGTGTGATGACTGCAAGCCAGTGGTTAAACCGCATCGCTCCACCAGCCAGGCAGAAGACGTTTGACCTGCGGACGCGCGAAGCGGTCGTCAATCAGGTGAACCACGCCGTGATCGCCCGTGGTGCGGATTACCCGGCCGGCAGCCTGCACGACTTTCTGCAAGCCTGGATAGAGGTAGGTGTAGTCGTAGCCGGTGCCAAATAGCTCATCCATCCGAGTCTTCATTTGTTCATTGACCGGATTGACTTGCGGCAGCCCCAAGGTGGCGATGAAAGCGCCAATCAAACGGTCGCCGGGCAAGTCGATCCCCTCGGAAAAAGCGCCGCCCAGCACGGCAAAACCGATGCCGTGACTCTCGCAAGTGAAGCGCGCAAGAAAGGCACTGCGAGCCGTTTCATGCATGCCTCGAGTTTGTTCCCAGAAGGGCAGCTCGGGATGCTCAGCGGCCAGCAGAGCGGTCACTTGTTGCAAGTAATCGAAGCTGCTGAAGAAGGCCAGGTAGTTGCCGCGACGTTGTTGATACTGCCGTGCAAGCAGGTCGACGATAGCCTGCAGCGAGGCCGCGCGATCTTGAAAGCGCGTGGAGATGTGCCGAGCCAGGCGGACCTGCAGTTGCTCTGCACGGAACGGCGATTCCACGTCGACCCAGACGTGGTTCGGCGGTACGCCCAAGGTGTCGGAATAGAACCGCTGCGGGTTGAGCGTGGCGGAGAACAATACGCACGATCTTGCCTCGAGGAAGCGGGGCGCAAGAAAGGGTGCAGGCAAAACATTGCGCAGGCAGAGCACTGAGCTGCGACCATGGTGGCTATTGCGCGCCGGCAGCAGGGTGCAATCGAACAGCGAATGCGCACCGAACAGTTCAGCCAGACGGCAGAAGTGCATCGCGTCGAAGTACGCTGACTGCAACGTGGGATCGAGACCTGCCGGGTTCTCACCGAGGTAATCGGTGATCGTGCTGATGGCTTGCTGCAACGCGGCGATGAGCTTGTGCGGTAGCTCCGCCTGGACCTGATAGGTATCCTCCTGCAGCCGATGCACATCGCTCCAGCAACGCAGAATACGCTCGATCGGCTTCTTCATAACGGCTGGAGCTATCGTTCGTAACCCTTTGAAATTTCTTATATCAAGCTCGGCGGTGTACATGCTTCGGCCACGCTCGAGCAAATTGTGCGCCTCATCCACCAGCACACTGACGCGCCACTGATTGACCAGCGTAAGACCGTAGAGCAGGGCGCTAAGGTCGAAGTAATAGTTGTAGTCGCCAACCACCACATCGGCCCAACGGGCGAGTTCCTGGCTGAGGTAATAAGGGCAGACCTGGTGCGCCAACGCTACTTCGCGCAGCGTCGCCTGGTCGAGAAACTGGCAGGTAACGGCTTCTGCACGGGCGGCCGGGAGCCGGTCGTAGAAACCGCGAGCGAGTGGACAGGACTCGCCATGACAGGCTTTGTCTGGATGCTCACATGCCTTGTCGCGAGCGATCAATTCCAGCACCCGCACCGAGGGCGTCTGGGTGCCATCCTTCAGGCTGGTCAGCGCATCCAATGCCAGTTGCCGCCCGGAGGTCTTCGCGGCGAGAAAGAACAGTTTGTCCAACTGCTGACCCGGGAACGCTTTCAGCTGGGGAAACAACGTGGCGAGCGTTTTGCCAATACCGGTTGGCGCCTGAGCCATCAGGTGCGTGCCGGTGCAGGCGGCCTTGTACACCGCTTCTGCGAGTTGCCGCTGGCCACTACGGAACTCGCAATAAGGAAACTTCAGACCGATGAGCGCCTGGTCGCGCTCAGCCCGGTGCGCCAGTTCCTGTTCGGACCAGACGATAAAGCGCTGACATTGGGTTTCGAAGAACGCACGCAGCTCCGCGGCGGCGAAGGTTTCGATCAACAGGGTTTCCTTTTGGCTGACGATATCGAAGTACACCAGGGCAACGTTCAGCGATGCCAATCCGCGCGACTCGCAGAGCAGCCAGCCGTAAACCTTGGCCTGGGCCCAGTGCAAGTGACGATGGTTGGCCGGCTGTCGTGAGAGGTCGCCACGATGGGTCTTTATCTCTTCCAGACGATTCTGCGCCGGGTCGTAACCATCGGCGCGGCCGCGGACCAATAGATCGAGGTACTGGCCTTCCAGCGCCACTTCGCGTTCGTAACCTTCGGCTCGGCGAGCGGTAACAGTGGTATGCCCCGCAATGCCTTCCAGGGCGGTAGGTGCAGGTGTGAAGCGCAGGTCCAGATCACCTTCTTTGGCGGTGAACTCGCACAGGGCGCGCACCGCGACCCGGTACTTCAAGACACGTCCTCGGCCCACTGCACATAGCACACGGCGATTGGCATGCCGTGACGCAGCGCGAAGTCGATCCAACGCTTCTGGTTGTCTTGCAAGCGATCGCCGGGGCCTTTTACCTCAATCATCCGGTAGCGCCGCTCGCCGGGCCAGAATTGAATCAGGTCTGGCAAACCGCTGCGATGGTTGGGCACATCCAGCAGGATTCGCTGGAAACAAGCCTGCAGATGTGCGGCTGATAAACAATCGAGCGCCTGCTCCAACAGATGCTCATCGAACAGTCCCCAGCTGACGAATTGCGACTGAACGCCAAATTTCTCTTGGAACACCTTTCGAATACAGTCGCGATATTCGCCGGTCCCAAGCTTGGCCAGGCACGCATCGAACAACCCGGCACGACGGTTATAAAAGTCCGGGCGGGTGAGGTCAGCCGGAGCAGAATGAAATGGATGGAAGAAGGCCCCCGGAAGCGGTGCAAAAATCGCCTCCCAGCACAGCAGGCCCAGAAGCGAGTTGAGCAACGCATTTTCAACGTAGTAAACAGGCGCTTCGCTACATGAAAGGTGTTCGCGCACAGCCTGCTCGACACTCATGCCAACCTGGCGGGGCAAAACCAGATCGATGCGCTCCGCTTCGGCTACGGCGTTGCGGCGTATGGCGGGCTCGCCGAGGACGCGTCGCAAGCGCGGCAGAATACGCTGCAGCTGCTGCGCTTCATGCTCGCTTTCCGGCGCGGCTTGCGCCTCACTCGCCAGGCGCAATGCTGCCTCGGGCTGACCGCACCGTTCGAGCACCCTGATTGCCCGTTCGCGCGCGCCGGGATAAAGGTTGCTGGCGTGCAGACGAAGCGCTTGTTGCAGATCACCGACGCGCTCGTATTGCCGACCAATATTCAGCAGCAGCTTGCCGCGTCGGTTTTCCAGCCACTCGTTGGCGTAGGGCGCGTGCGGGATATCGGCTAGCACCTCGTCCAGCCTTTCACCTGTCTCGAAACGCTCCCGACATTGATGCAAATATAGATAGGCATCTACATCGTCGCGGCTGTGGAAGGCGCGGGAAGCGGGGGAAAAGCTCACTTGCTCGTAGCGAAAGATACCCAGATCGGCGAGGACGAATTCGGTCCAGTCCTGATGGATATTGCCGAAGAACATCAGCCGCAAACGATCGCAAAGATCGCTGATGTTCAGACTGAATGCCGCCTCGCCGAGCGCCTCACACCAGCTGGCGAAGGTTTTGGGCTGCGCATGTTCGGTCATCAAGGCCTGTAGCAGGTCGCTTTTGCGCTGGCTCTTGGATGCGGTAGCTGCGAACACCTTGACCAGCTCGTCCTTCTTCAGCAGGCCGAACAGCTGTGCCAAATCCACGGTCGGGTTGGCGTCGATCCAGCCTTGCTCGACGAGCGCCGCCGCGGCAGCCAGCGGGCAACCAATCTCGGCATAGCGCAACTTACTGGCCCGGAACAAAGATCCCTTGCGCATCACCATACGAACCAGCAACGCCTGGGATGTCTGCGGCACATCGTTAAAGCTCTGCAGAAATAATCGCTCTCGATCGTCCAGCAGATCGCCATGACGCTCACTGACCCAGGCGAGCACCTGTCGAAAGTTTTCGAGGTAATAGAAGGGGTTTTCCAAAGCCTGGCGCATCGAACGTCCGGTTCGGTAGTACGCGAGCGTAGCTGCTCGTAAGGCTGTGTATTTATACAGTTGTAGGCGGGTTTGGCAATGACGGGACGATCAATGGCATGACGGGCTGCCGCAAACCTCTACGGAACGCTTTGATCCTTTCGCAGGATGCGGTTGAGCCTGCGAAACCCATGCTGACGCACCAGGAGGATCCAAATATTCGACTAACCCTTTGGCGGTGAAACCTCTTCTGGCGAGGCACTTATTTTGTTCGCCTACTTGGCAAGTAGCTCCGCTCCGATCAGTCTATGCGGACCGATGAAGTCAACGACCGTCGGTCGTTTAGTCAGCTAACAAAGAAGGCTTGGATTCGCTGCGACAGCATGCGAACCCATTGTCGTTTCGGTGGTCGTAGCCTCTAGTCAGCCGCTGTCGGCGGGACATGCAGGGTATGGCTGTTGACCGATCAGGCGCAGTGCATCAACTGGAACATTTTTTCAAGGACTCACATGATCAAGAAATGCCTTTTTCCTGCGGCCGGATATGGCACGCGCTTCCTTCCTGCGACCAAGGCCATGCCCAAGGAAATGTTGCCGGTGGTGAACAAGCCCCTGATTCAATACGGGGTTGAAGAGGCACTGGCCGCAGGGCTCGGACAGATCGCGATTGTCACTGGCCGCGGCAAACGTTCCCTTGAAGACCACTTCGATATCAGCTACGAGCTCGAGCACCAGATCCGCAACACCGACAAAGAAAAATACCTGGTCGGAATCCGCAAGCTGATCGACGAGTGCAGCTTCTCCTACACCCGCCAGGTGGAAATGAAGGGCCTGGGCCACGCCATTCTTAGCGGCCGGCCGTTGATCGGTGACGAACCCTTTGCCGTGGTGCTGGCAGACGACCTTTGCATCAACTTGGACGGCGACCCAGTGCTGGCGCAGATGGTCAAGTTGTATAACCAGTTCCGCTGTTCGATCGTTGCGATTCAGGAAGTACCGCCGGAAGAAACCAGCAAATACGGCGTGATCGCGGGTGAAATGATCCGTGACGACATTTACCGTGTCAGCCACATGGTCGAGAAGCCCAAGCCGGAAGACGCGCCGTCCAACCTGGCGATCATCGGCCGCTACATCCTCACTCCCGATATCTTCGATCTGATCGAACAGACCGAACCGGGCAAAGGCGGCGAGATCCAGATTACCGACGCGCTGATGCGCCAGGCGCAGGATGGTTGCGTGTTGGCCTACAAGTTCAAGGGTCAGCGTTTCGATTGCGGTAGCGCCGAGGGCTATATTGCGGCAACTAACTTCTGCTATGAGCACTTCTATCTGACCGGCAAGGCATTCTGATTCACACCATGCCGATCACAAAGCCACCTTTACAGGCCGTGTGAAAGCGTAGCGAGCGAAGGTCAGGCAAGGCAAAAACAGGCGAAAAAGCGCAGTTTACGAGTTGTAAATGAGCATTTTGAGCATGTTTTTAACGCAGCATGGCCGAGCGCAGTAGCTTTCACACAGCCTGTAAAGGTGGCTTTGTCGTTTCAGAGGGCCGGCATTTCCTCGGCGCCCGGCCCCAGCGGCTGACCGTAACTGAACTCGACGTAATTGCCCGCTGGATCCCGTACGCCACAGTAATAGCCGACCGGGTAGGGCTCGTCGCGCGGCTCCCATATCAGGCACCCCGCCTGGCGAGCGCGTGCCGCGATCGCATCGACTTCACCGCGACTCGAAAGCGCAAAGCCGAAATGGCTGTAATCGTTATCAGCCAGAGCGCGATCCTGACCGCCCGGCATGATGACGAAGATGAACTCGCGCTCTTTGCCGGGCTCGGCCATCCAGACAATGCGCGAGCCCTTCCCGGCACGCTCATGAAACACATGCATGCCGCAGAACTGCGCGTAGAACGCGATGCAGGCCTCCAGGTCGGGCACGTGCAAGGCGAGATGGGTCAGGGTAGGGCGCATGCGGCACTCCTTCGGTGAACAGGCGAAAAGCCTGGGTTATGCTGTGAGTTCTACAAGGGAGACAACAGTTCATGGCTTACGACTTCGATCTATTCGTCATCGGCGCGGGTTCCGGTGGTGTCCGTGCTGCCCGTTTCGCTGCAAGCTATGGCGCCCGCGTGGCGGTAGCCGAAAGCCGTTACTTGGGCGGCACCTGCGTGAATGTCGGCTGCGTGCCGAAGAAGCTGCTGGTCTACGGCGCCCACTATGCCGAAGACATCGGCCAGGCCCAAGGCTATGGCTGGACCATCGATGGCGCGACCTTCGAATGGAAAACCCTGATCGCCAACAAGGATCGCGAGATCGAACGCCTCAACGGCATCTACAAGAATCTCCTGATCGATAGTGGCGTCACCTTGCTGCAAGCGCATGCGCGCCTGGTGGATGCTCATACCATCGAAGTCGAAGGCCGGCATTACACGGCTGAGCATATTCTCGTCGCCACGGGTGGCTGGCCTTTCATTCCGGAAATTCCTGGCCGCGAGCATGCCATCACGTCCAACGAAGCCTTCTATCTCGACGCGCTGCCACGCCGCGTACTGGTGGTCGGTGGCGGCTACATTGCAGTCGAGTTCGCCTCGATTTTTCACGGTTGCGGCGCCGATACCAAACTCTTGTATCGCGGCGAGTTGTTCATGCGCGGCTTCGATGGTTCGCTACGTGATCACCTTAAAGACGAGATGATCAAGAAGGGCGTCGACTTGCAATTCAATGCCGACATCGTGCGGATCGACAAGCAGGCCGACGGCAGTCTGCTGGCGACCCTCAAGGACGGTCGCGTGCTGGAGGCAGATTGCATCTTCTACGCGACGGGCCGTCGGCCGATGCTCGATGGGCTTGGCCTCGATCAACTGGATGTCGCGCTGGATGATCGCGGTTTCGTGGCGGTCGATGATCAGTTTCGCACCTCGATTCCATCAATCCTGGCCATCGGTGATGTGATAGGGCGTATACAGCTCACGCCGGTTGCACTCGCCGAAGGCATGGCGGTTGCGCGGCAGCTGTTCAAACCAGAGGAATATCGCCCAGTCGACTACAACACCATCGCCACGGCCGTGTTCAGCCTGCCGAACATGGCCACGGTTGGGCTGACCGAAGAAGAGGCGCGCAAGCAAGGGCATAAAGTGGTGTTGTTCGAAAGCCGCTTCCGCCCGATGAAGCTGACCATGACCGATAGTCTCGAGCGCAGCCTGATGAAGCTGGTGGTGGATGCCGAAACCGATAAGGTGCTGGGCTGCCATATGGCTGGGCCAGATGCCGGCGAGATCATGCAAGGCTTGGCCGTAGCGTTGAAGGCCGGCGCCACCAAGCGAATCTTCGACGATACAGTCGGCATTCACCCGACTGCCGCGGAAGAGTTCGTCACCATGCGCACGCCAACGGGGATCTGATCCGCATACGCGTGGATATGGTTCGGCTGTCGTTTCATCAGGAAGAAAGCAGCTATGGAGAAGGGGGCCGGTTACTCGAACCGGCGCCCCGAACATTTGCGAATCGGTAGCTTTCTGGAGCCGGACGGCAAGCTGATCGAAATCAGCCGACGTTTGAGCTCGCCGATTTTCACTGATGTTTGTGCTCGTGCCCGCTGGATTCCGGCGCCTGCTCCTGAATAGCGACCTCGACAGTCACTTCACCGGCGTTCTCGAAGATCAGCGTCAAGGGAAAACGCTCACCGGCCACCAGCGGCTCGCTAAGTTCGAAGAGCATCACATGACTACCGCCAGGCTTGAACTCCACATGCCCGCCAGCTGGAACTTCGACCGAGTCGATCTGCTGCATTCGCATGATCTCGCCTTCATGCACATGGGTGTGCAGCTCGGCTTTTTTCGCACGTGATGTCTGCACGCCAATCAGGCGGTCCTGCTGGTCGCCGGGGTTGTTCAGCGTGAAATACACCGCGCCGGTAGGGGCGCTCGGCGGCATGGCGCGAGACCAGACTTGCGTAACAGCCGGCGCCGTCGAGCCAGCCGTCTGGTGATGCGCATGGGTGTGGTCGTCTGCAACGGCAATGAGCGTGGCAGTTCCGAGGGCGAAGGCGGTTACCAGGCGAAGCAACATGAATATCTCCAGTGCGATTTGAGTGCCAGGACATTAGCACGTGGTGGTTTGCATTGGCGCAATGGAACCTGCATGGCAGCTGCGTTTCTGTTTGAATGAGGCTTCGCACCAATCCGATCGGAGATGCATCACCACAATGGAACGCAGTCGCTGGAGTCACCGGTTGTTATCTGGCGGAAAGGAACCCGATCCGCGGTTTACCTTGGCCAACGAACGCACCTTTCTCGCCTGGATCCGCACCTCGTTGGCGTTGCTGGCCGGTGGCGTCGCGGTGGAAGCCTTTGCCGGCGGCATCTTCGTTCTGGAGGTCCGCAAGGTTCTTTCGATTTCGCTGCTGCTGCTGGCCATGTTCATCAGTTCCACGGCTTGCGTTCGCTGGCTGACGATCGAACGTGCCATGCGTCACAGCGGCCCACTGCCGTTCCCGCTGCTGATCCCGATTCTGTCGATCGGCGGCACCTTGGTGACATTGGTGCTGATCAGTTTCGTCGCGCTGCGTGGCTAACCAATGCATATTTCCTTTCGCCGTCGATTGGACCCCAAGACACCGCGGCCACCGCTGCACGAGGATCCCGGCCTGCAACCAGAGCGCACGTCACTGGCCTGGGGGCGGACACTGCTCACCATGATCACCGTCAGCGCGCTTTTTTTACGTTGGATGCCATATCACGGGTTCTTCGTAGGTGCGCTCGTGGCGGTTTCCTTGATCACCGCGTTAGGCATCTGGACGACTCAACAGCGGCGTTACGCACGCAGCGCCAGTGGGCTGAAAAGTGGGCGAATCCATGCCGATGCATTCTCGGTTCTATGGCTAGGCGCCTCGGTGTCAGTGCTCGGGAGTGTGCCGAGATAAGGGGAAATTTCACTCACTTCCCCTCTAACCTATTGATCCACAAATAAATTCCACGCTCGAATACATTGGGCGTGCCGACATACGTGGACTTGCCCCTACAAAACCGGACACCAACTCCCCGTTAAATTGATGCTGCTGC
>NZ_CEXBBO010000026.1:0-72403 GCF_982611455.1 Stutzerimonas sp. | reverse complement strand
CCCAGCATCCGGAAACGGATAGTTCAGTTGAAGGTGGGGTTTATGGAGCGCTTACTTCGAAACGGCGGAACAGCATGGGGCAGAGTCTACTTTTGGCGAGTGGGCGGGCTTGGTGCTTGGCTTTGTTGGACGCCAGCAGCCGCGCGGCGTTTCCGCACTACGCGCTGAGCCTGCTCCCGCCTGTCGATTCGGCTACGTTGGGCGTCGCGTCTTTATTGAACGTCCGCCCTCGCTTGTCGCCCAGTCTCTGCCGAAATGACATAGAAAATAAATCTGTCCTCTTTCCTCGGTACAAGGGTTGCGTTCGTAATCTGCACTCGCCTTTGAACAGCGCTCGTCTCGAAGTGCAATGTCTTGGACGGCGTCGTACTGCTTCATTTCGGGCCTAACGCCCGCGTAATAGGCGCGAGCTTGCAAGCGTCCTAATTGACGCGTTTGTTAAGCAATTAGTCATTGATAAACTCTTCTAAATGACGGTCAAACGCTGGATAGCAATTCGTGCCTGAAAACTTTTTGTCTAGACTAATCAAATAGCTCGCACCAACAGGGTTGTTCGCAGCGCTGCTTGTCCTTTTATAATCAACATATGATGCAATCGCTCCAATTAATAGGCTAGAACTCAATGCGGTGAGAGAAAATGGGTCAGCAACTGCTGCCATTGCACCAAAAGCTGTAAGGGATGTTGGTGTGCCCATAGCAAACAATGATCCAACAGCCCCCTTGTTCATAAACCCTTGTGATGCACGTAAATCACCTTTTGCTCGCATTAGGTCATTTTTATAATCTGTGATAATTGTGTGTGCATACTCAATGCTTTCACACCGATGCAACTGCTCAGAAAACCGTAATAATTCTTCTCTAAATCTTACTTTCTCATCTCTAGATGCATTAACTGCCTTTGCAATAACATCCATAGGCACTGAAGATAAGTCTCTGGGGATAATGTCATTTATAATTAACGAGGAATAAAACCCAGCAGCTTCTTGGTTATAAATTTGCTCATCAAAGTTAGCCAGCTCAGAAAAATATGCTCCGATTGCAAAATTGTAGGGATCATTTGTTCCCCGCTCTAGTAACCGCCTTTCTGCGACAACTTGGGCTAAAAAGTACATGTAACCTCTAGCCACTTCCGAAGGAAGCTCAAGCCAGCCGTCCTCAGTGTAGCCCCTAGAAAAAGCATCGAGAAGAGGGTACAAATTTGCGTCTATTTTCTCCGGGTGAACAAAAGATGAGTTAGAGTCTTCTAGACCTGCTGGTGTGAATGGAAGCGAATCCATGAAATCTGTAAAATTCTTAGTTACACCTTTAACATCGTTGTCTTCTAACACTATCGACCTTATTAGATCGTTATCGATTGCTTTTTTAATCTCATCTGAATCAGCTGGCGTGTAATTTTTAGGTACAATTCGATATACCTTATCCCAAACAAGCAGTGAGGATTTAAGCCACTCCTCGTCACGAATTTCAATTGTTGGGTAATATAATATTGAATTACGCACAGATTCTCCGTTTGTGCTTGCTTAACGTTTGGTTAAGGGCCGGGCTTTAGCCCGTCCCAGTGAGCGCAGCGAACGAACCAGTTGTTAGGCTGCACCATTATGCTTATGCCAATTTTTAACAAGAGCAAATGAGTGATGGCGCACCCGCTGCGAAAAGTACTTATTTGTGACGATGGCACTAAATTTTTTGAACAATTTCGTTGTTAGCTGGCGCACCTTGCTCTAGCCAGCCAACAGCAAGGTTAACCCAATATTCTGATGGTGCCTCTAAACCTGCAAGGATAATCTCGTGTGTCGGAGGCTGATTGCAGCGCTGCTCGCTGTATGGTGACTCTAAGTGAACGATTAAGGCTCGGGGATCCATTGTGAGGCCTAACGTTTGGTTAAGGGGCTGGCTTTAGCCAGTCCCAGCGAACGAAGTTAGCGACTTGAACCGTTTGTTAGGCAGTGGGGCAAAGCGGGCTTCGTTGGCGAATACCCTACAGTGGCCGAGCCCAACCGGACTATCAAGCCCCAAACCGGTGACAGGTTCACACCCATGCACGGTGCTTGTGCGCCAGCTTGGGCGAGGTTCAAGCGCGAGCCAGCACGGACGGCACGGCACGCTTTCCGGCTGCGCAAGTTATGCAGATTAATGAATGAAGCGCCGGAAGTTAAACCAACTTTCATACATGTGAACATGCCAGAAAAGAAATGACGCCTAACGCCGTGCTTTGCGGCAAATTTGGAGCGGAGCGGTGAATTTGTCCGACAACAGCACCTTGTCAGGGACCTCCTTTAATCCCCCAAAACCATTGTCACGACCATATTTGCAATCCGATACAATGGTTGATCTGGATGATTTACACAAAAAGCTCTCGCTGACTCGAGCAACTTTTCTTCGTCCCATATTGCAGCCCGATCCGGGACATCGCTGGATTGTCCCTGAGCCATCGAGAAGGAAATATTCATGGCAAGCGCCCCCGAATAATAACCAAGGAGCCACTGCCCTACGGACGCTTGCTCAGTAAAATCATTGGCTTGCAAATAGCGGCATAATGGCTTCCCAATACCTTCAATCGGAGCTACTTGTGCGAAGGAAATGGATGGCGCTGTAACTAAAGAAAAGACTAATACAAGTGCATGCAAGCGTTTTAAATTAATCACTTTATTCTCCAAAGTTATCCAAAAAAATAAATCTTGGTGTTTATACGTCGCCTAACTATAATTAGACACCAGTAGGTGTATAAGTCGCCGGACGGGCGTGGTTTATAACATTCTCTCTGTTACCGAGCTTACGGCTTTATTGCTAGAGATGCGGAGGCATCGGCGACCGCCAGGAATTTTATACGCCATATTGCTCGTCTGTTTGATTTCAGCAGTTGCGGTTATCGGGTCGCGATAAGACGGAACATTGCTCCAGCAAAGGTAATCGTCCTCCAGCAGCTTTTCCAGCCGCTCGGCGAAGCGACGCTCGCCGGACGTATCGAACTGGCACTGCGAACGAACGGGGAAGAAGCGGGCCATCTATTCCTGCCCTTGGTGCGGGCTGGTGCCCGTTGTGCTGGCCGCTGGGCTTAAGCCGGGCGAGGAGTGTGATTGGGTAATGCAATCCTGATGCATTCGGCCACGTTACCGGCGGTGCCAAATCCGGTAAAGCATCCGATAGGCTTAATCATCAATTTTTATGGGGTTACCGGATCACGGCTTCGCTTAGCGGACGGCGAGGCGGGGCACAGACCTAGCCAGCCTGAACCCCCAACATTTCCCGCACCTTGGCGGCGAGGGCGTCGATGGCGAAGGGTTTGGTGATTACGGCCATGTCTTGGCCGAGAAAGTCGCTGGCGGTGGCGCTTTCGGCGTAGCCGGTGGCGAACAGCACTTTCAGGCCGGGGCGGTGTTGGCGGGCGATTTCCGCCAGCTGACGGCCGTTCATGCCGGGCAGGCCGACATCGCTGACCAGCAGGTCGATGCGCTGGACGCTTTCGATGATGGGCAGGGCTTCTGAGGCGTCGCCGGCCTCGAGGGTTTGGTAGCCCAGGTCGTCGAGCACTTCGATTACGAGGGAGCGGACGACGGGTTCGTCCTCGACCACTAGGATGGTTTCGCCCATACCCTGGGTGGCTATTACCGGCTCCGCCGGCACGGGTGCTGTCTCGCCCTTGTAGACGGGAAGGTACAGGTAGACGCTCGTACCGCTGCCGGGCTTGGATTTGATGTGGACATAGCCTTTGGCTTGCTTGATGTAGCCGTACACCATGGACAGCCCGAGCCCGGTGCCCTGACCGATGGGTTTGGTGGTGTAGAAGGGCTCGAATGCCCGGTCTTTGACTTCCGCTGTCATGCCCGTGCCGGTGTCGGTTACGGTCAGGAGGATGTAGTCGCCCTCGGCCAGGACTCGCTTTTGCGGATGAGGCTTTTTACCCATGTGAAAGCTGCTAGTTGCGAGGGTGATTCTGCCCCCATGAGGCATGGCGTCCCGCGCGTTGATGACCAGGTTGAGCAGGGCGCTTTCGAGCTGGTTGGTATCCATGCAGGCGGGCCGCAAATCGGGGGCCAGCGCCGTGACGATGGTGATGTTTTCGCCCGTGGTGCGACGCAGCAGATCCTCGAGCGAGGCGACCATCTGGTTTACGTCAATCGGTTTGAGATCCAGTGTCTGCCGGCGGGAAAAGGCCAGCAGCCGTTGCGTCAGGGCCGCTGCACGCTGTGCAGAACTGACCGCTGCGTTGATGTAGCGGTCGAAATCCAGCGGCTCGCCGCGACGGTGGCGCCGCTGCATGAGGTCGAGGCTGCCGACGATGCCGGTGAGCAGGTTGTTGAAGTCATGGGCGATGCCGCCGGTGAGCTGACCGACGGCCTCCATCTTCTGTGCCTGGTGTAGCGCCTCTTCGGTTCTGCCGCGCTCGGCCACTTCCTCGGCTACTCGCGCTTCCAGGTTCTCGTTGAGCTGCCGCAAGCGGTGCTCGCTGATGCGCAGGGCCTCTTCGGCATGCCAGCGTGCACTGATATCCGTACAGGCCCCGGCCACGTGGGTAGGATCGCCCACCGCATTGCGGAACACCTTGGCCTTACACGCCAGCCATTGCTCGGGATCTGTGCGCGCCAAACGAAACTCCACCGAGAAGTCCTGGCTGTCGGCGTAATGCTCCATCGCCTGGCATATCCGCTGTCGGTCCTCGGGGTGAAGGTGCTGCAGGAAGGCGTCGACGGTATCGAGCTTCTGGCCCAGCGGAAGATTGAGTATCTGCTCCATGGCGCTATCGAAGTGAAGGATGCCGGCCGGTAGATACCAATTGAAGGTGCCGGTCCCGGAGGCCAGCAGCGCTGCGCGAAAACGCTCGTCGAGATAGTCCATCCGCTGCCTGGACTCTTCTCGGCTGAGGAGCCGTTCGGTTACGTCCTCGGTCTTGTGGACGATGCAGTACATCTTTCTCTTGTTGTCGAAGATCGGGACGTTGACCGGACTCCAGTAACGCACTTCGTAGCCTTCATCTTCCGCCTCCGGTTTGGGTATGTCGTACTTGATGATCGCCATGCGGTCGGCCATACCGGTTTGCAGGACGCGATCCAGCGAAGCGCGTAATGCACAACTGCCGAACTCATCCGCCTCATCCGGATTCTTGCCGAATACGTCGAATATCGAACGGCCGACGCAATCTTCGCGGCGCTTGTTGATGGCACGCAGATGGGCATCGCTGATCGCCAGAATGATGAAGCCTGGGTCGGCAGACAGAACTAGATTGGGTGCAGGCAGGGCTTCGAATATGGCCTTGAAATCCAGTTCGCGCTTCATCGGCTTCTGCATCGACCCCCGTTGAGGGCACTTTCTACAGAGACAGATGCGGTATTCGGAGGTGCGGCGAGATAAGCCGCGCCACCCAGGTGAAACGCCCTGTTTACGGGCCGAAACGGGTTGGAAGGCGCTGACTAAAGCGGTCGTACCGACTGTCGGCTGCCGTGCGCAGCCGCAGCCGGACGACGACCGGCACAGGTGAGGACTACCGAAAAGCCGTCACGACCCGGCAGCGCGCCATGACGCGTCCGCCGGATGCTCGACCGCGCCGCCGGGTAGGGTACCGAACCGATCCGCGACGCAGAAGTTACGGCCCAACCTTCAACATGATCTTGCCGATGTGCTTGCTACTTTCCACCAGCCGGTGCGCAGCTGCGGCTTCGGCCAGGGGGAAGGTGGCGTGGATCACCGGGTGGCATAGGCCCTGGTCCAGCAGCGGCCAGACCTTCTCGTGCAGTGCCGCGGCGATGCCGGCTTTTTCCTCGCGGCTGCGCGGGCGCAAGGTCGAGCCGGTGAAGGTCAGGCGTTTGCGCATGATGGGCGAGGTGTCGAGTTCGACGCGGCTGCCTTTGAGGAAGGCGATTTGCACCAGCCGCCCTTCCACGGCGAGGGATTTGACGTTGCGGGGGATGTAGTCGCCGCCGACCATGTCGAGGATCACGTTGACGCCATTGCCATCGGTGGCTTGCTTTAGCACTTCGACGAAGTCTTCTTCGTGGTAGTTGATGACCCGATCCGCTCCGGCGCGCTGGCAGGCGTCGGCCTTCTCGCTGTTGCCGACGGTGGTGAATACGGTGGCACCGAATTGCTTGGCCAGTTGGATCGCGGTCAGGCCGATGCCGCTGGAGCCGCCGTGTACCAGAAATGTTTCACCGGGCTTCAGGCCACCGCGTTCGAACACGTTGCTCCAGACCGTAAAGTAGGTTTCCGGTAGCGCCGCCGCCTCCAGCAGGGAAAGCCCGTCGGGCACCGGCAGGCAGTGTTCGGCCGGCGCCACGCAATATTCGGCGTACCCACCGCCGGGCGTCAGGGCACAAACCTTATCGCCAACGTTCCAGCCGGTTACCTCAGCGCCGAGTGCGACGATCTCGCCAGAGATTTCCAGGCCAAGTAGCGGCGATGCGTCCGGTGGTGGCGGGTAGCTGCCGGAGCGCTGAAAGATGTCCGGGCGGTTGATACCGGCGTAGGCCACCCGCACCAGCACATCGTGCGGGCCCGGCTCGGGGATCGGCCCGTCGACCAGCTTCAGACATTCGGCATCGCCGCCCGGACGGTGTTCTACATGACGCATGGTTTCCGCACTCATCAGTCGCCTTCCTCCAAAACAAGACAGCCGCGCGTTACGAGCGGCTCGTCGTAACACGGTAGTGCGCGCTGACCGCAGCGCCAAGCCCTCGTTGGGGCAAGGCACGGTTTGTGTTTCGCTGAGGCAACCATCGGCCCGAGCGGGTCGATGGCTGCTTTGATCGGTCGATGATGGCGTTCGGCGCGGCAATCTCACTCCTTGGAGGGTTTCGGCATCGGGATTGCCACGCTGCTTTCTACGCTGCCAGCCGTGGCGTCGCCTTCCTTGTAGAAGGGCTCCATTTCGTCGCGGGCCTGTTTCCAGTGCTCGCCTTCCTGGCCTTCAGGCCGGCCTTTGGCTTCCCAGATCTCGTATGCCCTGTCACGAATACGTTGTTCGTCGTTCATGTTGGTCACCTCTTTTTATACGGATTAAGCCGGAGCGCGTCGGTCGCCAGCGGCGCTCGGCTGCCTTGGACGTGACGAGCTTCCTTTGCAGCAGAGGTAGGTAGCGTGGGGATGGTTCCGGTATTCCTTTCGCAGCCGACGAATCGACGCTAGCTGCCAATGCGTGTTTATCTGGTTTGACGCGACTGCGGCTGGCAACAGCAAACGGTGCAAGACCTTTTTCCACTTCGATGGGTATATTTCGCCCTCGGTACTCGGATGGCCTCACCGTCGATGAACAGAACCAGCACTGACCGCGACTGGCTTGCGCGCGCGACCCCTTCGACGAAGATGGAGCGCATCGAAGCTTATTTCCGAGGGCACGGCTATACACCCCACCGGCACGATACCTATGCCATCGGACGTACGCTTTCGGGTGTGCAGAGCTTCCAGTATCGGCAATCGAAACGGTATAGCTTGCCGGGCGGCACGATGGTGCTGCATCCAGACGAGATCCATGACGGCGAGGCGGGCACTGAGGCCGGCTTCCACTACCGAATGCTCTACATCGAGCCGTCGTTGATCCAAGAGGTGCTGGGCGGCGAGCCGTTGCCTTTCATACCAGGCGGGCTGTCGCAGGATGCTCGGCTGTTTTCGGCGACCCGTCGTTTGCTGTACAGCCTAGAAAGCACGCTCGATCCGCTCGAGGAAGATGACGCGATTTATGACCTGGCGCAGGCATTGAGGTTGGCGGCTGGCAAGCGCCGTGGCTGCCAGGCGGTGGATTACGCGGCGGCGGAGCGGGCACGCGCGTTCATTCATGACGCCCTTGGCCAAGCCATCACGCTGGATGATCTGGTGCAGGCAAGCGGTCGCGACCGCTGGAGCCTGTCGCGGGATTTCCGCGTGCTGTATGGCACCAGCCCGTATCGCTACATCACCCAACGACGCCTGGCGCAGGTGCGCAACCGATTGGTGGCGGGTCAGTCGCTGAGCGATGCAGCGCTGGCGAGCGGTTTTTTCGATCAAAGCCACATGACCCGCCTGTACACGCAAACCTACGGCATATCGCCTGCACGATGGTTGAACATGCTCAGGAGCCGGTAGCCGTTACAGGCGGAACGTGCACGATCGTGCAAGACGGACATCAGGCGCGACGCTAGCGTGGGGCATTCACCGCAACCAAGAGCGACTACGCCATGGAATCCCAAGAGACCCGCACTCGTTACACCGCCATCAACTTCGCTCAGAAATACGGCCTGTTCCATGAGCAGTGGGCGCCGAAAGTCGTGGCCGAGATGAACGACTACCAGTTCAAGATCGTCCGGCTCGAGGGCGAGTTCGTCTGGCACACCCATTCCGATACCGACGAAACTTTCATCGTGCTGGAGGGCGAGCTGGTCATTCATTTCCGTGACGGCGAGGTGACGGTAGGTGCCGGCGAGATGTTTGTGGTGAAGAAGGGGATCGAGCACAAACCCAGCGCGGCGCGTGAGACCAAGCTGCTATTGATCGAGCCGCGGGGCGTATTGAACACCGGCGATGAGACCAACGACCGGACCGCTGTGAACGATATTTGGATCTGAACGACTGCGCCGCCGGCACTCGCGCGGTGCCGTCCGGCGCGCACTATAGCCACGCCGGGCAGCGCGGCGAAGCGCCACTGCCATACCAATCGTCGTCGTCAAAGCACCGGCGACGCAGCGCTTACCACCCGCAGGGCCAGACCTTCATAGGGGTCGAGGTTGAAGGTCATCTCGCCGTTTTCGGTCAGGTCACCTTCGATGCTTTCGTGAATGATATCGACCACCGGGCCGGGGGCGATGCCGGGGAGGATGATGGTTTCGCTGATGGTCTCCGCGCTGAAATTCAGTGCCGTGATTTGCACACCCTTGCCAGCCGGCAATTCATGAACCATCACCAGCAAACCCGGCGATTGCACATCTGGAATCAGGATCTGCTTGCTCGCCGCGATGTCGTAGGCCCGACGCACGCTGAGAATGCGCTTTAGGTGGCAGGCGAAGGAGCCGGTGTTTTGCAGCTGCTCGACCAGACTGCCATACAGCGAGCGTGCCTTGGGCAGGCCTTCGCTAGATGTTTCGATATCGGGTGCGATATCGGCCAGGTCATAGCCGCCGCGGTGCAGCCAGCGGGTATCACCGTCGCCCATCAAGTGTTCGACCTGTGCGGCCTCGAGCGGCAGGGCGCCAACCAGGTCCCAGCCAGAGAGGGCAAACACGCCCGGTTGCATGGCGTTGAACATCACTAGCAGCAGGTGCAGCCGCTTGATCTGTTCGATTTCAGCGCTGCCGATGGTATTCAGGTCGCGAATCCCTAGCGCGGCGGTGATGACGCTGACGGTGGTGCAGGCCACACCGTTGGTGACGAACTTGAGGTTGTAAGGCGCGTGTTCACCGGTCAATCGCTCGTACATTTCTTCACGGATGTGCTCGCGCAGAATGCCGCCCGGCAAGGTCTGGCCGTGGTAGTGATAGTGGTCGTAGGCATGCAGCGTCCAGAAGTGCACCAGCTCCAGAGTCAGCTCATCGTGGTTCTGCATCGCGTGGATCAAGGAGGCCGGGTCGATCCCGAAAGCGTGGACCTCGCGCAGCATCAGCCGCAAAAACTCGGTATCGCCGGTCAATAACGCATGGTGATAGGCCGGACGGGTGATGAAGTCGTAGGACAGGTCGGCGCCGCCGTGGGACATGGAGGCGATGTCGTCGATGGTCAGGTTCAGCTCCTGGAAGCTGAAGCCACCAGCCTTGCGGATAGTGCTGGCGATCAGCTGGTTGCCGGTTACCGACAGCGGGTGGCTCTCGGACCAGGCGGTGCCCTCGGCGCGGCGCTCGACGCCGAGGAAGCCGTTGGCATCCAGGCGCAGCACGCGTGCGCCGGACACGTCGATGGCGTGCAGGGCATCGCCGATGATCAGCTGTTGCGCGGCGAAGGTCGGGTCCAGCCAGTTCAGCGAGGGCTGGCCTTCCTTGAAATAATGCAGATAGACCCAGCGTCGGCGCTTGCCATCCACGCCGGTCACAACGCCGGTGGCGCTCCAATCGGTGTCCTTGATGCCGGGCTCGAAGAAGATCACGCGTTGCAGCTGGCCGACGATGTAGTGCTTGTCTTTGAGCTGGTCGACCACGATTGGCGACAGGTTGACCGAATCACGCCCTTTGAGCACCTCAGGCAACAAGGGCCAATCCTCCTCGTTGATTTCCACCATGTGGTACAGGCCCGGATAGTCGCCGTAGGCCATTTCGGCGAGGCGGAAATCAGCGCCCTTGCCGGTATGCGCCGGCACGATGTCGTCGATGACGATGGCGTTGTGCGCCGCCGCCATGCGGCTGAGCTGCTGCATCTCCGCCTCGGTGCCGAGGTTGGGGTCGATGTCGAAGCTGATGCGGTCGAAGTTGCCGTCGATGGTCGGGGTGAATTCGCGCCCGCGCAGACCGCCGGAGCGCTTCATCGGGCCGTTGTGAATGCCTTGGACGCCCAACTCGGACAGGGCGCTCCAGAGTCGATCGTCGCCCAGCGCCTGCAACACCGAGCCACCCTCTGGGGTGATGATGGCGGCAGGGTAGGCGGTGAACCACACCGATGAGATGGCGCTGGCATCGCGTGGCCGCGCCTGGGCGTAAGGACGCTGCCAGAGCCGTGCCTGGCCTGCATAAAGCCGGGCCCGCTGGCGGGCGGCGTGAAGCATTGACTGGTTTTCCAGCCACTCGATGTAGGTGTTGTCTGGCGTGCTCATACGACGTGGGTTCCCGGTGCGCTGGGGGAAAGATGTAGTCGTTTGAGTCGAGTGTTTCGCCATCGTTGCATCGAAAATGCGATGCGCTGAAGCCTGACGCTCCGCAGGAGCCGCGAGGCCCTCCATTATCTCGAAAGGACCAAGCGGCGCGGTCGTGATCTAGCCGTTGTCGAAACGTGGAAGTTTCGAAATAAGGGCCGCGGCCACCGAGCAGGTCAGCGGGTACCGTTCTTGCTCAGAAGTTCAGCGTCACGGCGGCATAGAGCGCACGCCTATCGCCCGGTGCATGCAGGCTTTGCGCACCGTCGTACCAGACGTATTCGTAGTAGTGGTCGGCGAGGTTCTTGAGCTGCAGATCGAGCGCGACCTGTTCGGTGAGCTGGTAGCTGGCGCCGAGGTTGAGCAGCACGTAGCCACCGTATTTACCTTGGCTGTTCTCACGTTCGAGGTAGTAGTCGGTCTGCCCGTTCAGCCAGCCGCTCAGCTGCAACGCCGAGGTCGCCTGGTAGCTCGCACCGGCCGAATACAGACGATGCGGGACATGGTCGATCTCGTTGCCCTTGCTGGTTGGCAAGCTCGGGTCGGGTTCCTCGATCTCCGAGAACTGCCAGGAATGGGACAACCACAGGCTCAGCAACTCGCTCGGGTAGAGGTTCAGCTGGGCGTCGTAGCCCCATCGGAGCGTCTGCCCGAGGTTTTCCGATTCGCCGCTGGGATCGTTCAAGCGCCGCCGAACCTCGTCCGAGGCCACCTGCTCCCAGTAGGCGATCCGGCCGTCGATCCAGTGCGCCGGGCTGAATTTGATGCCCGTCTCCCAGCCGTCGTTGATCGACGGTGCGAGATCAGCGGTGCGTGGCGGCACTTTGTAGGCGGCCGCGCCAGTGCCGATCTGAAACGAACGACCCCAGTTGCCGTAGAAGCTGAGGGGCTCTATCGGGGTGTAGACGAGGCTGATCTTCGGCTGCTCGATGGTGCCGTAGTCGTTGATGGCGTAATCGTTGCCGCTCAACTCGTCGGTGAAATCACCCTCGATCCGGTCGACACGGAAAGCGGGGATGAGCTTCAACGATTCGACCGGCTGGATCACAGCCTGAACGTAGGCACCGTAGCTGTCGTAGTCGAAGCGCTGGTCGCGAGTCTGGGCGATCGGGCTGCGCTCGACCGTGGTGTAGCGCTCGCCGCGGTTGCGCTGCTGTTCGGTATCGACGCCGCCTTCCAACGCCAGGTCGTGCAGCCAGGACACCTGCGGGCGGTAGGTCAGCGAAGTCCGTGCGCCGTAGTGCTTCTCTTCGGTGGTACGCCGTTGCTGCGGTTGCGCCAGGGAGAAGCGCACCCAGCGATCATCGTCCAGGGTGTTCAGCCAGACCTTGCTGGCCCAGGACAGCTCCGTCGCCAGCTCGCTGTCCAAATGCAGGCTCAGCTGATTCATGCGCCGTTCACCCATGTCGCTTCCCGATAGGGCGTAGGACTGACGAGGAGAGTGCCGCGCATCTTCACGCGATAAATAGCCCGGCTCGTCAGCCTCGGTTTCGTAATGGCGGGCGATTAGACCGAGTCGCCAGTTGCCGGCGTCCGGGGTGTAGAACCATTTACCCGACAGGCTGGTGCGCTCGGCCTCGGCATGGTCGCGGTAGCCATCGCTCCGCTGATGGCCAATGAAGTAGTTCTGCGTCCAGTTGGCGCTCTCGATGCCCTTGGCCAGCTGCAATTCACGCGTGTCGTAACTGCCGTAACGCAGGCGCGACTTGCCGTAATCGCCGCCGGTACGCGAATGCACCGTGACGTTGCCAGCGATGTTGTACAGGCCGTAGCGTGGGTCGTTGGTGCCGCGCACCACTTCGATGCCGTCGATCTCCAGCGGGAACAGCATGTCCAGGTACGGCATGTTTCCATCGTTGCTGTTGCTGGGAATGCCGTCGATCAGCAGCTTGACGGCATTGACCTCGCCCTCGCCATTGAAGCCGCGAAAGGACAGCTTGCCGGAAGTGGTGCCCTGGCCGAATTCGGTGAGCATCACGCCTGGGGCGCGCCGGAACAGTTCCCAGCTGTAGAGCACAGGCTGCTGTTCGAGGATGTCCGCGCCGAGCAGATCGACCGAACTGATGACACTACTGGTCTGCAGCGGTCCGCCGGCATCGGCCGTGCCCGTGGTCGCGCCCAGCGACAACGCGGAAGCTGCCGTGTCGGCATAGGTCGCAGTGGCATGAATCAACACGCTGGCGGCAACCAGCGACCGCGTAAAAGACGGGCGCTCCAGGCGCCGCGAAAGGAACTGGAACATCTCGCATGAATCCTTGTGCAAAACGGGGCCGGCGACGAACAGCCGCCGGCAGGCGATGCCGCAACCAAGCGGTGGCGCGGCAACGTTTCAGTAACGCAGCGAAGGGAGCGCCAATCGGCGTCAGGCGAGCGGGGAAGCGCGAGGGTTGAGCGCCGGCCACTGTTCCCGTGGCAACGGCAGAACGGACGGAAACTCAGGCAACGGACCAGCCTGGCGGACCAGCCGATCAGGCAGGCGTGGCGGATCGAAGGGTAACGCGGCGAGTCCGGTAAAACCGGCACAGCAGCATTGCAACATACCGGCATGGCCGGCTTTGTCGTGTTTGGAATGGCTTGCAGCGCCGGGCTCAGCTTGTTCGCGCGAGTGTCCGGCTTGCAGGTGAGCTGAATGATCGGCCCCGCTGCCTACCCCTTTGGCATGGACCGGCATGCCAGCCGCCGACATCGTCAGCAGATGCGTCAGCAGGGCCAGGATTGCCAGCCAAGCGGGAAAGCAGCGGCGCGTCATAGAAATCCGAAAGGGCGCAGATGGGATTGGCGTTAAGCATCATCAACGCGCGGCGGAATTGCGTCCAATCAAGAATTTCACGAAACCACGAGCGGCGACAGGCGCCCCAGCAAAAGCGCGTCTGTCGTCCCAGCGCTATGGGTCTTGCGGTTTAGCGAGTACCGACCACGGTCGCCGTCGTACTCGTCTGACCGGCCAGCTGACGCTCGGCCATTTTCTGCTGTTTGTAGGCCAGCGCGGCGGGCGCCACGGGCGTCACCTTGCCGGTCTCCAGCCACTTCTTCAGACGGCTGGCATCGGCCATGTGGGTGTATTTGCCAAAGGCATCGAGCACCACGAAGGCCACCGGGCGCTGGTTCATCACGGTGCGCATCACCAGGCAATGCCCGGCAGCGTTGGTGAAACCGGTCTTGGTCAGCTGGATACTCCAGTTCGGCTTGCGCACCAGTGCATTGGTGTTGCGAAAGCCTTGCGTGTAGTTGGGCTTGCGGAACGCCACGGTCTTTTCCTTGGTGGTGCTGAACTGCTCGATCAGCGGGTAGGCCTGGCTGGCCTTGAGCAGTTTCACCAGGTCGTTGGCGCTGGAGACGTTCTGCTCGGACAGGCCGGTGGGCTCGACGTAGTGGGTATGAGCCATGCCAAGCGTCCGAGCCTTGGTGTTCATCGCCTGGATGAAAGCGCGGTAGCCGCCCGGATAATGGTGGGCCAGGCTCGCGGCGGCGCGATTCTCGGAAGACATCAGGGTCAGCAGCAGCATTTCCCGGCGGCTGATTTCGCTGCCGATTCGCACCCGGGAAAAGACACCCTGCATTTCCTTCGCTTCACGGATAGTGACGGGAAGACGCTGGTCGAGTGGCAACTTGGCATCCAGCACGACCATGGCGGTCATCAGTTTGGTCACCGAAGCGATGGGCACCACCATGTCCGGGTTGCTGGAATAGAGCACTTCGTTGGTCTTGAGGTCGACGAGCAGTGCGCTGCCGGAGGCCAGTTCCTGTTGCAAGGAAGCCTTGGGTGCAGCCGTTACGGCGGGGGACAGCATGACGCTGCCGCATGCGAGCAGCAGGCCGAGGATGGAATGACGAAATTTCAAAATAGACACCGATGAATTGGCAGTTGAAAAAAGACGCACCGAGGCAGTCGGACGCGGCGCGCATTATAAGTAAACGCAGGTCTCAAATAAGATCTAAAAGTTTATATTTCGGCGCGTTCAGCTCCGGCCCCGACTCCTTTCCGGCTAAGCCGCTGCGCTCGTTGCACAGGGCGCCCGAGCAACCACCTGTGATTGCGCAGCGCGGCGGCCAAGCGCAAGCGCCTCAGAGTGTAGAAGAACATCGGTCGACCTGCTTCAACGCTGGCCTGGCGTGAAGAAGGCCATGCGAGTTCCAACGGCAATCGCGAGGCGCTTATTGTGCTATCGGCAGGCGGGGGCTTGTACGCAATCAGTCCGACGGACGGGAACCCGTGTGCGCTGTGCTGGTCCGCTGCGTAGCAGACTTTTGCCGTGGGGAGGCTCAGCCGGCTGCACCTTCACAAGCGCATGGGGTCCAAATAGCACATTTCAAAAGGGGAGAACGATATGTCCCGCTTCAGCCGCAAGCCCACTACACGCGATGAGATCGAGCGCGAAATTCACGATCTGATGGCCGCCCTCGACGAGCTCAAGCACGACGCAACTCGCGGATCGCGGCATCGCTTCGACTCCCTGCGCACACGTGTTGAATCGCTATGGAACGACGCCAACTGGGACGAGCACTGCCGTGATCTGTCCAAACGAAGCCGCGATGCCGGTCGCATGGCCAAGGACTGCGCGCGTGAGCATCCGCTGAGCACCGTGGCGCTGGCTGCGGGCGCGGTCGCGCTGATCGGTTATCTGGTCACACGCCGCTGATAGGGCCGGCCCATCATGCTCAACGCCGAAACACCGAGGCTCAAGTTCGCCTTATACGGGGCACATTCGAGCCTGGGCAACGCCTTGATGTGTGAGTTTCTGGGCCGACAGCATGAAGTCGTGGCACTGGTCGACGATTTCAATTCAATGACGGCACGCCCTGGTCTGCGCACCAAGACTGGCGACCTGTTCGATGCCATCAGCGTGTCGCAGAGTGTCGCCGGAATGGATGCAGTGATCTGCCTGTACGACAGTCCGTCATTAGCCACCGCATCGGGCGCAGCGGCAAAACAACAGCCGCACGATCTCTATCAGGCGGTCGATGCGTTGTTGTCCGGGTTACCGAAGGTGGGGGTCGAGCGGCTGATGTTGGTCGCCGACTTTTCCGCATTGGGTGATGATCCGAACGCTACCGCCGCGCTACAGCGCATCGCCGCGAATCCGTTGCGATGGACGCTGGTGGATGCCGAAGCTGATGGCGATGATCTCTCAATCGAGGATTTCAGCAACATCGCAGATCTCGATGCCAGCGATCGCCGCGTGCAGCTCCGGCGCGTTGCCGCCGGAATTATCGACGAGCTGGAAAACCCGCAACACCCGCATCAGCAGATTCACTTCCGCCTCTGATCCTATTCATTCACAGCCTGCGAGCTGGCGACGCAGTTCCGATAACACCTGCGCCGATTCGGGCCGCACGCCACGCCACAGCTCGAACGCGGCGGCGGCCTGTTCGACCAACATGCCAAGGCCATCGCGGGTCGTCGCACCCAGAGCGGCAGCCCACTGGCAGAACGGCGTCGGCACCGCGCCATACATCATGTCGTAGCAGAAGGTCGCGCCAGGGCTGATCACACCCTCGGCCAGCGGCGGCAATTCACCACCAAGACTCGCCGAGGTGCCGTTGATGATCAGATCGAAGGGGCCTTCGAGCTGCTCAAAGGCATTGGCTGTCACCGATCCCAGTTCGGCGAATTCATGAGCGAGCTGCTCGGCCTTGGCCAGCGTGCGGTTGGCAATGACCAGAGCACTCGGACGCTGCGCCAGCAAGGGTTCGAGTACGCCACGCACCGCGCCGCCGGCACCCAGCAGCAGGATGCGCTTGCCTTGCAGCGCAACGCCGGCGTTGTCGAGCAGGTCGCGTACCAGGCCGATACCGTCGGTGTTGTCGCCCAGCAGGGTGCCGTCTTCGAGCTTCTTCAGGGTGTTCACCGCACCGGCACGCTGGGCGCGTTCGGTCAGTTGGTTCGCCAGGCGGAAGGCCTGTTCCTTGAAGGGAACGGTAACGTTGGCGCCCCGACCTTCGACAAAGAACTGACGCGCAAAGCCTGAGAAATCCTCCAGCGGTGCCAGCAACGGCTCGTAGCTGAGCGATTGGCCCGTCTGCTCAGCGAACAGCCGGTGGATCTGTGGCGACTTGCTGTGGCCAATGGGATTACCGAATACGCCGTAGCGGTCCATGGGACTCCTGAGCTGAAAGCCAAAACAGGAAGCTTGCAGCTTTTTGCTTTTTGCTTCCAGCTTCAGGCTTCAGGCTTCAGCCAATCGCGGTCCTGCAGGAAGTATTCGATCAACCGTGCCTCCGGCGTGCCGGTCTCGGGATGCTTGTCGTAGCCCCAGCTGACCTGCGGTGGCAGCGACATCAGGATCGATTCGGTGCGCCCGCCCGATTGCAGACCGAACAGGGTGCCGCGGTCGTAGACCAGGTTGTATTCCACGTAGCGACCGCGCCGCAACATCTGGAATTCACGCTCGCGTTCGCCGAATGGGATCGCCTTGCGCTTGCGGATGATGGGCAGATAGGCCTCGAGATAGGCATCGCCGACGGCCCGCATAAAAGCGAAGCTGGTGTCGAAATCCCACTCGTTCAGATCGTCGAAGAATAGCCCGCCGACCCCACGCGGCTCGTTGCGGTGCTTGATGTGGAAGTAGCGATCGCACCATTCCTTGAAGCGCGGATAGACATCCGCGCCGAACGGCGCGCATGCGTCACGAGCGACGCGGTGCCAATGCACGCAGTCTTCTTCGTTGCCGTAGTAGGGCGTCAGGTCGAAGCCGCCACCGAACCACCAGACCGGCGCTTCGCCTTCCTTTTCGGCGATAAAGAACCGTACGTTGGCATGGGACGTCGGTACGTAGGGGTTTTCCGGATGGATCACCAGCGACACGCCGAGCGCCTCGAAGCCGCGACCGGCCAGTTCGGGACGTTGGGCGCTGGCCGAGGACGGAAGGCCGGTGCCATGTACGTGAGAGAAGTTCACGCCACCCTTTTCGATCAGCGCGCCATTTTCGATCACTCGGGTCCGGCCACCCCCGCCAGCCGGACGAATCCAGGCATCCTCGGCGAAGCGGGCGCCACCATCTTCGGCTTCCAGGGCGGCACAGATTCGGTCCTGCAGATCGAGCAGGTAGGCTTTGACGGCTTCGGTACGCTCGTTCACGAAATCACCTTGGCAAGTAACGGCACTGGCCGGCGGCACGATCGGCCCGGCAGTACTTCAGCAAAAGGGCTGGCAAGCATATCACCCAGCCGATTGACGGATGCGCTCTGGAAGCGTTGGATAGGCTCTTTGCATAAGCCAGGAGTCGATATGTCGCAGCGCATTCAGTTCAGCCAGCACGGTGGTCCCGAGGTTCTCGAGCGGATCGAGGCACCTGTCACCGCGCCTGGAGCCGGGGAGGTTCGGGTCCGTAACCACGCAATCGGTCTTAACTTTATCGACACCTATTTCCGTAGCGGCCTCTACGCCCCGCCGAGCCTGCCGTCGGGGTTGGGCACCGAGGGTGCCGGGGTGGTCGAGGCGGTGGGCGAGGGCGTCCAGGACTTCCAGATTGGCGACCGTGTCGCCTATGCCACCGGCCCGCTGGGTTCCTATGGCGAACACCACACGCTACCGGCGCGGCATCTGGTGAAACTGCCGGAAAGCATCAGCTACGAACAGGCCGCGGCCGTCATGCTCAAGGGTCTGACTACACAGTATCTGCTGCGCCAGACACATGAACTGAAAGCAGGCGAAACCGTGTTGTTCCACGCGGCAGCCGGCGGCGTTGGCTCGATTGCTTGCCAATGGGCCCACGCCATTGGTGCCAAATTGATCGGTGTGGTCGGCTCGGAAGAGAAAGCCGAGCGGGCCAAGGCGCTGGGAGCCTGGGCGACCATTGATCGCAGTCGCGAAGATATCGCTCAGCGAGTGCTGGAGCTGACCGATGGTAAGAAATGCCCGGTGGTCTACGACTCGGTGGGCAAGAGCAGCTGGGAGATCTCGCTGGACTGCGTCGCGCCGCGCGGCCTGCTGGTCAGCTTCGGCAATGCGTCAGGCGCAGTAGCCGGAGTGAACCTCGGAGTACTCGCGCAGAAAGGCTCGCTGTACCTCACCCGACCGTCGCTCGCTGGCTATGCGGACACAGCGGATCGCCTGCGAAGTATGGCTGGCGAGCTGTTCGAGATGATCGCCAGTGGCAAGGTCAAGGTCGAGATCGGTCAGCGCTATCCGCTTGCCGAAGCCGCCGAGGCGCAGCGGATGTTGGCCGCGGGCAAGACCACCGGCTCGACTATTCTGTTGCCGTAACGGAAGCTGCAAGCTGCAAGCTGCAAGCTGCAAGCGGTTGCTGGCGTTGGAAAGCCGGCAAGCTTCTCTGCGCTACTTGCAGCTTATGGCTTGCCGCTAACTAGCTCTAACTATTTCGCCGTTGCGCAAGTCGCGAATCGTACTCGGATTGCGTCGCCCACCCAGGCGGCCGCCGAGCACTCCATCCAGTTCGCCGGGGAAATACTGCTCGACGCGTAGACGCGACCGCGCCGAAGGGCGACCGGCCGGGTTGGCGGAAGTGGACACCACCGGGCCGGTCAGCGCGCAGAGTCTGGCTACCAGCGGATGATCGCTGACGCGTAGCGCCACGCTGTCATGCTTGCCGGTGATCCACTCCGGCAAGCGTTGACGATGCGGCACCAGCCAGGTATTTGGCCCCGGCCAAGTTCCAGCCAGGCGATCCAGCCAGCGCTCCGGCAGATCCTCGAGAAGAAAATCGAACTGCTCGACGCAGTCGGCTACCAGGATCAAACCTTTCTCCACCGGACGCTCCTTGAGGGCGAGCAACCGGTGCACCGCATCGCTATTCCAGGGATCGCAGCCCAGTCCCCACACAGCTTCGGTCGGATAGGCGATCACTCCGCCATTTCTGATCACCCGCGCCGCCTGCTGCACGCGCCAATTACCAACCATCACGATCTCCGCCAAGACTGATCGGCGCAGTTTACCCAAGCCTCTGCGACTGCACAGCTGCGCTCAGCTGGCTCGCGCGACCCAGCGGCCATTTTCGCATGCAACCAACCCCTCGATTTCCAACTCGGTCAGCTCCGCCAGCACCTGCGCCAACGGTTGCGCGACCGCACCGGCCAGGGTCTCGCTGCTCATCGGCGCGGCATGCAATTGATCGAGAAGGGCATGTGCCGGTCGGGTTGGTTTCGGTTGGCTAACCGCAGTCGTCTGCTGCCAGCCGCGTAAGGCCTGGAGTATGTCGTCGACACTTTCCACCAGCGCAGCGCCCTGACGAATCAGCTGATGACAACCGCGCGCGCCTGGATGGTGAATCGAGCCGGGTATCGCGTAGACCTCGCGACCCTGTTCGGCCGCGAGCCGGGCGGTAATCAGCGACCCGCTCGAAGGGCTGGCCTCGACCACCAGCACGCCCAAGGAGAGCCCGCTGATGATGCGATTGCGGCGTGGAAAGTTGGAGGCGTGCGGCGCGCAGTCCAACGGCAGTTCGGAAACCAGCGCACCGCCGGCTTCGACGATACGTTCGGCAAGGCCCAGATGACGACGCGGGTAGAGCTGTTGCAGACCCGTGCCAAGCACGGCGATGGTCTTGCCGCCGACATCCAACGCCCCCTGGTGCGCTGCGCCATCGATACCTAGCGCCAAACCGCTGGTGATCACGAATCCGCCGCCGGCCAGGCTCCGTGCGAAAGCCTGGGCATTGTCCAGGCCCGGCCGCGAAGCGCGGCGACTGCCTACCATGGCCAACTGGGGGTGCTCCAGCAAGCTCGAATCACCTTCGACGAAAAGCAGCGGGGGAGCGTCGGGCAATTCCGCGAGCAACGCAGGGTAGCCAGGATCGTCCCACATCAGCAGATGATGGTCGGGTTGTTCCAGCCAGCTCAGCGCCGCGCCGGCTCGCTCACGTATTACCGGGCTACGTCTGGGTTCGGCACAGCTGGCCGGCAGCCCCAGCGCTCGCCAGGCGGTGGCCGGCGCGCTGAGTGCGGACGAAGCGTCGGGAAAGGCACTGAGCAGCTTGTGCAGGCGCCGCGGCCCCAGCTCCGGCAGCAGATGCAGGCGCAGGCGGGCTTCAAGTTCGGCAGGGGAAATTGCAGGCATGGGTGAACATTCCTTGTCTCGTCGCACCGCATCCATACGGTGGTATCGGCAGAAAGAACGAGCCCCGCATCGGCGGGGCTCAAGTAACTCAGGGGTTGCGGACCTTGTCCATCACGGCGAGTGAGCGGGTGGCCTGCAGCACCAGGCCGTAGCTGAGCTTGTCGTAGGTGCGGAAGACCATCAGCAGCCCCGAACGCTCGTCTGGAATCTTGACGTTCTCGCCAGTCACCCGGTCGCGTACGGTTTCGCCGGTCTTGTAAACGGCCAGCACGTTGCCGATCTTCAGGCCGTCACGCGCACCCTTGTTCAGGGTCACCACGTCGAACTGGCCGATCTGGGTGACGCCGCGTGGTACGTCGAGGATCACGCCCTTGATTTCGCCTTCCGGCTCGCTCGGCATGAAGGTCGAATTCACCGCACGCTCTTCGCTGGGGAACATGCGATCGCCGATGCGCGCTTCCTGGGTGACCCGGGTCAACATCATCGTGGCGATATCGCCCTCCATGTCTATGAGTTCGGCGGTGCCGACGTCGTCGGCGTTGATGCCGAGAAACTCTTCGGTTTCAGGATCTACATAGCTCTTGCCTTGGCGGAAGATGCCGTAGACGGCGATTCCGTCCTCGAACTCGCCACGTCCATAGACACGGTCACCGGAGCCGCTGATGACGCGTTCGGCGTTACCGGCAACGATGTACGGTGCAGCCTCGAATTCCGCCTCGCTGTCGACGATGCGGTTGCTCAGCAGAAAGCTGTTGATGGCTTCCAGCGGGATGGTGGTGATCGCTTCGGCCATGGGCGTGGTGCGAATGGTCGGGGAGAGCTTGATAGTGCCGCGCGATGCCCCGCGGTTAAGTACGACGCGTGGCTGGCCGTCGATATAGACCAGGCTCAGATTGTCGCCGGGATAGATCAAATGCGGGTTTTCCACCTGCGGGTTGGCATGCCAGAGTTCCGGCCACTTCCAGGGTTCGCTGAGGAAGCGACCGGAAATATCCCAGAGTGTGTCGCCTTTCACTACGGTGTACTGCTCCGGATGGTCATCCTTGAGCTGTACAGCGGCCTGTGCCATGCCGCCAACCGCCACCAGCAGCAGGGCGAGTAGTGATTTCCTCATGTGGTGAATCCCTTTATGATGTGCTTTCACGTAAAGCGCCCTAGCGCCGCAGAAACCCTTGTGGAAAGCGGCGTTAAGCCGTTTACAAGCTGCTCGGCATCTTAGCAGCGGCTTTTGACTTTATTCCATAAGTGCATCACAAACGCATATGGCAATCCTGAACATCCTTGAATTTCCCGATCCACGCCTGCGCACCATCGCCAAACCGGTGGACGTGGTCGATGACGGTCTTCGCCAATTGATCGACGACATGTTCGAGACCATGTACGACGCACCGGGCATTGGCCTGGCCGCGACGCAGGTCAACGTGCATAAACGTGTGGTCGTGATGGACTTGTCTGAGGACAAGTCCGAGCCGCGGGTTTTCATCAACCCTGAGTTCGAGTTCCTCACAGACGAGATGGAGCAATACCAGGAAGGTTGCCTGTCCGTGCCCGGTTTCTACGAGAACGTCGACCGCCCGCAGAAGATCAAGGTCAAGGCGCTGGACCGCGACGGCCAGCCCTACGAGCTGATCGCCGAGGGCTTGCTCGCGGTGTGTATCCAGCATGAGTGCGATCACCTCAACGGCAAGTTGTTCGTCGACTACCTGTCCAATCTCAAGCGCGACCGGATCAAGAAAAAGCTGGAAAAGATTCACCGGCAGCAGGCTTGATTCCCGCCCAAAGGCTTGCAGCAGCAAGCCTTTTTTATTGATGAGTCCTTTCCATGCGCATCGTTTTTGCCGGTACTCCTGAATTCGCAGCCCAGCATCTACAAGCTCTGCTCGACGCGGATCGGCAGGTCGTCGCGGTTTACACCCAGCCGGATCGACCAGCCGGGCGCGGGCAAAAGCTGATGCCCAGCCCGGTCAAGCAGCTCGCGTTGCAGCACGGCATTCCGGTTTTCCAACCACAGACCCTGCGCGATACGGGAGCACAGGTCGAGCTGGCCAGCCTGCAGGCCGACTTGATGGTGGTGGTCGCCTACGGGTTGATCCTGCCACAGGCGGTGCTGGATATGCCGCGCCTGGGTTGCATCAATAGCCACGCCTCGTTGTTGCCACGTTGGCGAGGCGCTGCGCCAATTCAGCGCGCCATAGAAGCCGGCGACAGCGAATCCGGCGTGACCGTGATGCAAATGGAAGCGGGGCTGGATACCGGGCCGATGCTGCTTAAGATCAGCACGCCGATCAGCGTCGATGACACGGGCGGTAGCCTGCATGACCGGCTCGCCGCGCTGGGTTCGGATGCCGTGGTCAAAGCCGTCGCCGCACTTGAAGCCGGCACGCTCAGCGGTGAGGTACAGGACGACAGCCTGGCGACTTATGCACACAAGCTGAACAAGGACGAGGCACGCATCGACTGGACCCGCTCGGGCATCGCGCTTGAGCATCTAGTGCGTGCTTTTCATCCCTGGCCAATCTGCCATAGCACCCTCGATGGGGCTGCTGTGAAATTCCATGCCGCCCAGGCTATTGCGGGGCAGGGCGCTCCTGGCCAGATCATCAACGCGAGCAAGGACGGCCTGCAGGTGGCGTGCGGCGAAGGCTCGCTGCTATTTACGCGGCTGCAGCTGCCGAACGGCAAACCGTTGAGTTTCAGCGATCTATACAACAGCCGACGTGAGCAATTTTTGCCTGGCAAGGTGTTCGAATAATGTCGATGAACCCGCGCCTCGCCGCGGCCCGCGCACTCGGCGTGGTGTTGTCCGGCAAGGCCTCGCTGAACAGCAGCCTGCCCGATGTATTGAGCAAGGTCGACGCACGCGACCGCGGCCTGACGCAGGAACTGGCGTTCGGCGCTGCTCGCTGGCAGCCGCGCCTCGCCGGCCTTGCCGAGCGCCTGTTGCAAAAGCCGTTCAAAGCCGCCGACCGCGACGTCGAGGCGTTGCTGCTGGTTGGTCTTTATCAGTTGTTCTATACGCGCATTCCGCCGCACGCGGCCATCGGCGAAACCGTTGGCTGCGCCGACAAACTGAAGAAGCCCTGGGCCAAGGGCCTGCTCAATGCCGTACTGCGCAATGCTCAGCGTGACGGTGAAGCATTACTCGCCGAGCTGGAACGCGATCCGGTGATTCGCTTCGCCCATCCGCGCTGGTTGCAGAAGTCGTTGAAGGCGCACTGGCCCGAACACTGGCAAGCGATCTGCACTGCGAACAACGTGCATCCGCCGATGATGCTGCGGGTCAATCACCGCCAAGTCGAGCGCGATGCCTATCTTGAAGAATTGCAGGTGGCGGGCATCGAAGCGTTTCCGTGCGACCACAGCCAGGATGGCATTCGTCTGGCTACGGCCTGCGACGTCAATCAGTTGCCGGGCTTTGCCGAAGGCCGCGTCAGTGTGCAGGACGAAGCGGCACAGCTCGCTGCTGATCTTCTCGACCTCGCCCCTGGGCAGCGGGTCCTGGACGCTTGCTGCGCGCCCGGCGGCAAGACCTGCCACATTCTTGAGCGCGAGCCGAAGCTGAGCGAAGTCATCGCGCTGGATCTGGAGCCGAAGCGGCTGCAACGCGTCCGGGAAAATCTCGACCGCCTGCAATTGCAGGCCGCGCTGGTTGCAGCCGATGCGCGCGCAACCGACCAATGGTGGGACGGCCAGCCGTTCCAGCGCATTCTCCTTGACGCTCCTTGCTCGGCGACCGGTGTGATCCGCCGCCATCCAGACATCAAACTCGCTCGACAGTCCGACGACATCGCACCGCTAGCCACGCTGCAAGGCGAGATGCTCGACGCGCTCTGGCCGACGCTGGCGGTCGGTGGCGTGCTGCTATACGCCACTTGTTCGGTGTTGCCGACCGAAAACCGCGACGTGATCGAGGCCTTCTTGGCACGTATGCCGGGCGCTCGTGAATTGGACCTACCGAGCGGATTCGGCGTCGAACAGTCACATGGCCGTCAATTGCTGCCGCAGGAAGACGGCCATGACGGCTTCTATTACGCCAAGCTGATAAAAGTCGCGGCCCAATCCAACGGCCGGAATTCGTAAGGTGAGCCGGGCAGAGCGTCTCGGCGAAACCATGGATGCAGCGGCCAGGAGCCGCCTTTCAGGAGCGATTGCTTGAAGATCATCATTCTCGGCGCAGGGCAGGTGGGCGGCACGCTCGCTGAAAACCTAGCCAGCGAAGCCAACGACATCACCGTGGTAGACACCGACGCCGATCGCCTGCGCGACCTCGGAGATCGCCTGGATATTCGTACCGTCGTCGGGCGCGGCTCGTTTCCCACCGTGCTGCGACAAGCCGGGGCGGATGACGCCGACATGCTGGTGGCCGTGACCAACAGCGACGAGACCAACATGGTCGCCTGTCAGGTCGCCTACACGCTGTTCCACACCCCGACCAAGATTGCCCGGGTGCGCGAGTCGGTGTATCTGACCCGATCCGGGCTGTTCAGCAATGAGGCCATTCCGGTCGACGTGCTGATCAGCCCCGAGCAGGTGGTCACCAACTACATCAAACGCCTGATCGAGCATCCCGGTTCACTGCAGGTGATCGATTTCGCCGAGGGCAAGGCGCAGTTGGTAGCGGTGCGGGCGTATTACGGTGGCCCGCTGGTGGGGCAGGAACTGCGCCAGATTCGCAAACATATGCCTCACATCGATACACGCGTGGCAGCGATTTTCCGTCGCAACCAGGCCATCCTGCCGCAAGGCGATACGGTCATCGAGGCGGACGATGAAGTTTTCTTCATTGCTGCGAGCGGACATATACGCGCGGTAATGAGCGAAATGCGCCGACTCGACGATACCTACCGGCGCATCGTGATCGCCGGCGGCGGGCATATCGGTGAGCGCCTCGCCGAGGCCATCGAAAGCCGCTACCAGGTCAAGATCATTGAGATGAATCCAGCGCGCTGCCGCTACCTGTCGGACACCCTCGACAGCACCATCATTCTCCAAGGCAGCGCCTCGGACCGCGATCTGTTAGTAGAAGAGAACATCAACGACGCCGACGTCTTTCTCGCGCTGACGAACGACGACGAGGCCAACATCATGTCGTCGCTGTTGGCCAAGCGCCTCGGCGCACGCAAGGTGATGTGCATCATCAACAACCCGGCTTATGTCGATCTGGTACAGGGCGGCGAGATCGACATTGCGATCAGCCCACAGCTGGCCACCATCGGCACCCTGCTGACCCACGTGCGTCGCGGCGATATCGTCAGCGCCCACTCGCTGCGCCGGGGCGCGGCGGAGGCCATCGAAGTGATCGCCCATGGCGATTCGCGCTCGAGCAAGGTGGTCGGCCGCGCCATCGGCAAAATCGCCTTGCCGCCAGGCACCAGCATCGGCGCGGTGATTCGTGACGAGGAGGTACTGATCGCCCACGACAACACGGTGATCGAATCGGGCGACCATGTCATCCTGTTCCTCGTCGACAAGAAGCAGATTCGCGACGTGGAACGCCTGTTCCAAGCAGGGCTTACTTTTTTCTGATCTGGATCAATCTGCCATCTCGGTACCCAGCATGCCGCGGTGGTGGGTGCCGTGCGGCTTAAGCCAATGCGCTAGAGCCTCATTTTTTGCCGCCGAATCAAAACAAATCGGCTCAAATACCCTCTGAATTTCCGTTAAGCGCTCAGCTTTTGTATCCTCGGGCGGGGCTCGAAGCCGCTTTGTTCAGCAAAGCGGTTATTCGTTCATCCGCGATGATGGGATAAGAACAACGAGGCAATATCATCGCAAGACAGGTTTGACTACGTTCGCCCCTGGCAACTGCCTCCTAAAGCTAATGATCCGCTATGCGGAATTTCAAAAGAACAAAGGAGAGACACCATGAGGAATTTCAGCATCTCACCCATCGCTCGGCTACTGATCGGTTGCACCGCCTTAGCGAGTGTCACAATCAGCAGCCTGACCCAGGCCGATACCCTGGACGAAATCAAGGACAGCAGCAGCGTCCGCATCGGCTATGCCAACGAAACCCCCTTCGCATACACCGCCACCGACGGCAGCGTCACCGGCGAATCCCCTGAGATCGTTGAAAAGATTTTCCAGCAGATGGGCATCGAGACCATCAAACCCGTCCTTACCGAATGGGGCTCGCTGATCCCCGGCCTGCGCGCCAGCCGTTTCGACTTGATCGCCGCCGGCATGTACATCACCCCCGATCGCTGCAAGCAGGTGCTGTTCACCGATCCGCACTACCAATTGCCAGATACCCTGCTGGTTCTCGCCGGCAACCCAAAGAACCTGCGCAGCTACGAAGACATCGCCAACAACCCCGATGTGAAGCTGGCCATCATGTCCGGCACCGTCAACCTCGCCTATGCACGCGAAGCCGGCATCAAGGATTCACAGATCGTCCAGGTACCGGATACCACGTCGCAGCTGCAGGCCGTGCGCACCGGCCGCGCGGACGCCGCCATCGGCACCCAGTTGACCATGAAGGGTCTGGCCGACAAGGCGGGCGACAAAGTCGAGGCGACGACTGACTTCAAGGATGACCCCGCCCACACCGGCTACGGCGCGCTGGCCTTCCGTCCGGAAGACAAGGCGCTGCGTGACGCGGTCAACGCCGAACTGAAAAAGTGGCTCGGCAGCGACGAGCATCTTAAGACTGTCGAACCCTTCGGCTTCGATCGCTCGAACGTCACGAATAAGACTGCCGAAGAGCTCTGTAGCGCCTGACCGAAGTCGGTGCGGCCGCCCTCGCGCCGCGCCGGGCTTCTTTCCAGTGAACAGTCTTTCGATAGGTCCCTTGCCTTTGCTCGTACGCATCGCTTCATCGCGGTGCGTCAGTCAGCGGCTGGCTACTTCTCGCTGCGCTACGTGTAACGGCGTCCGGCGACAGGAGCGCAGCCCACTCACGCAGCCAGACCTTACCGGGTGGCTTGCGATCGCAGCTCCGATTCTCCCGGAGCCAACCGGAAACCCAAGATGAACGAACTACTCCCTCTCCTGTTGCAAGGCGCCTGGGTGACCGTGCAGGTCACCTTCTGGGGCTCCTTGCTGGCAATAGTCGCCGCGCTGATCGGCGCGCTAGGGCGGCTCTCGCCGATCGCCCCGCTGCGATGGGCGGCCATCACCTACATCGAGCTGTTCCGCGGCAGCTCGCTGTTGGTTCAGCTGTTCTGGCTTTATTTCGTGCTGCCGATGCCGCCATTCAATATTTCCATGAGCGCTTTCAATGTCGCGGTAATCGGCCTCGGCCTGAACATCGGCGCCTACGGAGCAGAGGTGCTGCGCGGCGCCATACGCTCGGTACACGAGGGCCAGCGCGAGGCTTGCCAGGCCCTGAACATGACGGCCTCGCAACGGTTGCGCAGGGTCATCCTGCCGCAAGCGCTGCTGGCAGCGATTCCTCCGGGCACCAACTTGCTGATCGAGTTGCTGAAAAACACCTCGTTGGTCTCGCTGATCACCCTGTCCGATCTGGCCTTCCGCGCACGCCAGCTGGACCAGGCGACGCTGATGACCATGGAGATCTTCGGCCTGGCGCTGGTGATGTACTTCGTCCTGGCGCAAATCATCAACTTCTCCATGCGCACACTGGAACGCCGCCTGGGACGTGGGCGCATGCGGGGAGGGTTGTCATGAATTTCTTCGACTGGGAATTCGCCTGGGACATCCTGCCCAGGTTGCTGGACGCTTCGCTGAAGACCATCGGCATCACCCTGGCCGGATTTTCCATCGCCATTGTCCTGGGACTGTTTCTCGCCGTGGGTCGGCGCAGCCGCCATCGCTGGATGTCGTGGCCGATGACCGTCCTTATCGAGTTCATCCGCAGTACACCGCTGCTGATTCAGGTGTATTTCCTGTTTTTTGTGCTGCCCAACTACGGCCTCAATTTGTCGGCGCTACAGGCGGGCATCATCGGCATCGCGCTGCACTACGCCTGCTACACCGCCGAGGTTTATCGCGCCGGGCTCGATGCCGTTCCCCGCGCGCAATGGGAGGCGGTGACGGCGCTGAACATGAAGCCCCTCAGTGCCTACCGCAAGGTGATCCTGCCGCAGGCTCTGCGGCCGGTTCTGCCGGCGCTGGGCAACTACCTGATCTCGATGCTCAAGGACACGCCTGTGCTGTCCGCGATCACCGTGGTGGAAATCATGCAGCGAGCCAAGAACATCGGCTCGGAGCATTTCCGCTACCTGGAGCCGATCACCATGGTCGGCCTGTTTTTCCTCATTCTCAGTCTCGGCCTCGCCTGGTTCGTGCGCCGCCTGGAAAACCGTATGGAGCTAGCCCGATGAACGCGTCGATGCCTGCCAGCGAAACGCTTAACCCGACCCACATCACCAACGAGCCGGAGATCATGGTGCAGTTTCGCGACGTGACCAAGCGCTACGGCGACCTGACCGTGCTCAATCATCTCGATCTGGATGTGCGAAACGGTGAAAAGGTCGCCATCATCGGTCCCAGCGGCTCCGGCAAATCGACCTTGTTGAGGGTGCTGATGACGCTGGAAGATATCGACGAAGGTGTCATCGTGGTCGATGGCGAGCCGCTGACGCATATGCCCGGCGCCAACGGCGAGCTGGTCCGCGCCAACGCGCGGCATCTGCGCCAGGTACGCGGCAAGGTGGGCATGGTGTTCCAGAGCTTCAACCTGTTCCCGCATATGAGTACGCGGCAGAACGTGATGGAAGCGCCGATCCAGGTGCTGGGCCTGACAAAAGCCGAAGCGCGCGAGCGCGCCGAAGAGCTGCTGGCCATGGTGGGGTTGGAAGATAAGCTCGATCATTACCCGTCTCAGCTGTCCGGTGGCCAGCAGCAGCGTGTGGCGATTGCCCGTGCGTTGGCAATGCGGCCAAAAGTGATGCTGTTCGACGAGGTAACCTCGGCACTGGATCCGGAGCTCTGTGGTGAGGTGCTCAATGTCATTCGCCGGTTGGGCGATGCGCACAGCCTGACGATGCTGATGGTCACTCACCAGATGGGGTTCGCACGCGAGTTTGCCGACCGCGTATGCTTCTTCAACGAGGGCCGCATTCATGAGCAAGGCACGCCGGACGAGCTGTTTGGCAATCCTCGCGAGGAGCGTACCCAGGAATTTCTCAGTGCCGTGAACCAGGCAAGCTAGGCGGATCGCGAACGGCGGACCCGAACCGACCCGCTGCAGTCCGCCAGTCTCACGGTATTCGCCGTCGAAGGAGAAGAGCGATGCTCGAATCGCTGGAAAAGATGCTGGCCAAAGGTATGGATAACCCCATGCTTCGCTTCGGTCTCGGCAAAGGCTATCTGGATACGGGCGACGCGGCACAGGCCGCCGTGCATCTGCAGCGCTGCGTCGAACAGGACCCCAAATACTCGGCTGCCTGGAAGCTGCTCGGCAAGGCGCTGCAGGTCAGCGGCGACCTGAATGGAGCGCGCCAGGCCTGGGAGAAAGGGTTACTCGCGGCACAGGCGCACGGCGATAAACAGGCTGAGAAAGAGATGGGAGTGTTCCTGCGCAAGCTGGACAAGCAACAATCCAGCTAATGCTAAGGGCAGAGCCGCCTTATTCTTCCTGAATGAAGCGCAAGCCGACGCCCTCGGCATCGACGCGCATCACTTCCATCTGCAGCACCGGCGCGGGGATCGGCAAATCCTGCACCTGGCCACTGACGATCATGCCGAGTTGCAGCGACGTCAGCTCCGGATGTTTGACGTAGACGCCGCCATCGGAAAGATCGCGCGTTTGCGCGAGCACCTCACCAAAGGACTCGTGGCCGATGCGTATACGACATTTCATCGGCGCGCGTGGGTACTGTCGCTGGTTTGCCATCTGACGGTTCCTGTTGTTCTTGATTAACTGTTGTCAGTACCAGCGCGTTTCGCCGGCGGGGCGTTTCTTGAAGCGCTTCATGGTCCACATATACTGGCTTGGCCACGTGCGGACATAGCGTTCGATAACGCCGCTCATGGCAGCTACCGCGACCTCGACGTCCTCGTCATACATCGCTGGCGGTGCCGCTTCGAGAATCACTTTGTAGCCTGAACCATCATCCAGGCGCAACGCGTGAAGAAACACGCCGACCGCCTTGCCGCCGGTGAGCATGCCGGGCACGAACTTGCTGGTCAGTGCCTGGGTTCCGAGAAACGGTACGAATATGCCGGCGCCCTCGCTGGGCTCCGGATCGGCGGGAATCCCTACGGCTCCGCCGCGGCGAACTTCCTTGATTACACTGATAATGCCCTCACGGGTAGAAGGCGCGACCTTGTTGCCCAGCTGCACGCGCTGACGCTGCAGCAGGTCGTCCACGGCCTTGAGCTTCGGTGGGCGATAGAAAATAATCGGTTTGCATTGCGCACAATAGAAGTGATTGAGCACTTCCCAATTGCCGAGATGACTGGTTATGCCGACGACGCCTTTGCCGGAGGCTAGCGCCTGTTCCAGCACCTCTAGCCCCTCGACTTGCTTGACCAGACGCAGCGTTTTATTAGCGGGCCAGATCCAGGCACAGGCACTCTCGGTAAAGGTCTTGCCGATCTGCTGCAGGCTTTCCTTGAGCAGGCGCTCCTGTTGGGCGGCATCGAGTTCGGGAAAGCATTTGGTCAGGTTGGTCCGGGCGACTTCACGCGAGCGGTTGGGCAGCTTCCACAGCAACCAGCCGATCAGCCCACCCAGCGCCTGTACCGCACGCCAGGGCAGCAAGGCGAACAGGCGTAGGAAACCAACGACCAACGCACCTTTGAACTTTTCCACGCGACACTCCGAAGAAAACGAGTCGCCTAGTGTACCTGCAAACAGCCGCCTGGCTTCAGCGGTGCAGGACGGTGCTAACGCGCCATAAACCGGTCGTAACCACCAGTGGCCGGGCGATGGGTATACGTCCTACGCCCTGCCTGCCGTCAGGTCCGCATGCCGCTCGCAATCGAGCACGTGGTCCATGACCATGCCGCACGCCTGCATATAGGCGTAGCAGATGGTTGGGCCGACGAAGCTGAAGCCGGCCTTCTTCAACGCACGACTCATCGCCTCGGCCTCCGCGGTCACGGCCGGTACCTGCTTGATCGATTCGAAACGATTGATCTTCGGTTGGCCACCGACGAACGACCACAACCAGCCGACCGGATCTTCCAGCTCCAGCCAGCGTTGAGCGTTACGCCGCGCGGCTTCCAGCTTGCGTCGATTGCGGATGATGCCCGGATCGAGCATGCGTTCATCGATTTCAGCATCGGTCATCCGCGCCAGCCGCTGCGGATCGAAGCCGAACAGCACTTGGCGATAGCGCTCGCGCTTTCGCAGTACGGTGATCCATGACAGCCCGGCCTGAAACGCCTCGAGGATCAGGAATTCGAAAAGAACCTGTGGATCGCGAGTCGGTACTCCCCACTCGCTGTCGTGATAATCGATATACAACGGGTCATCGCTGCACCAGGCGCAACGCGGCATTTTCTTGTCCTTGAAAAGAGCAACGAGCAGATCGCGGAATTGTCGTCAGAGCTTAACCCGAAAGGCAAGCGCCACGCCGGGCCGGCGCTGTTATCGGGTATACTCCGAGGCTTTCTGTCGAAGCCAGCACAGGTGAAATTTTGACCCAGCCTACGCCTGCCGTGCGCACCTTCCAAGACCTGATCCTCGCCCTGCAAAGCTACTGGGCAGAGCAGGGTTGCGTGGTCCTGCAGCCCTATGACATGGAAATGGGCGCCGGCACCTTCCACACCGCCACTTTCTTGCGTGCCATCGGCCCCGAAACCTGGAACGCCGCTTATGTGCAGCCCTCGCGCCGTCCAGCTGATGGCCGCTATGGCGAGAACCCCAACCGCCTGCAGCACTACTATCAATTCCAGGTGGTCCTCAAGCCCAACCCGGAGAACATTCAGGATCTCTACCTGGAATCACTGCGTCGCATTGGCGTGGACACCTCAGTGCACGATGTACGCTTCGTCGAGGACAACTGGGAGTCGCCGACGCTGGGCGCCTGGGGCCTTGGTTGGGAAGTCTGGTTGAACGGCATGGAAGTCACCCAGTTCACCTATTTCCAGCAGGTTGGCGGCATCGAGTGCTATCCGGTGACCGGCGAGATTACCTACGGTCTGGAGCGCCTGGCCATGTACCTGCAGGGCGTCGACTCGGTCTACGACCTGATCTGGACTGACGGCCCGTTCGGTACCGTCACCTATGGCGACGTGTTCCATCAGAACGAGGTGGAGCAATCCACCTATAACTTCGAGCACGCGAACGTCGACAAGCTGTTCGAGCTGTTCGATTTCTACGAGTCGGAAGCCAATCGGCTGATCGAGCTGCAACTTCCGCTGCCCACCTACGAGATGGTGGTCAAGGCTTCGCACACTTTCAATCTGCTGGATGCTCGTCGGGCCATCTCGGTTACCGCTCGCCAACAGTACATCCTACGTGTGCGTTCCCTGGCTCGTGCCGTGGCGCAGAGTTACCTGCAGGCACGCGCCAAACTCGGCTTCCCCATGGCCGCCCCTGATCTTCGTGATGAAGTACTGGCCAAGCTGGAGGCTGCAGAATGAGTGCACTGGATTTCCTGGTCGAACTCGGCACCGAAGAGCTGCCGCCCAAGGCGCTCGGCAAATTGTCGGATGCGTTCCGCGCCGGTATCGAAAAGGGTCTGAAGGACGCCGGTCTGCTGCATGCGCGCGTGCAGGCCTTCGCGGCGCCACGTCGCCTGGCCGTTTTGGTCGAACGTCTGGAGACTGAGCAGCCCGATCGCAGCATCAACCTCGACGGCCCGCCGCTCCAGGCCGCCTTCGACGCCGAAGGCGAGCCGACCCAGGCCGCGTTAGGGTTCGCCCGCAAATGCGGTGTAGATCTGGCTGAGATCGATCGCAGCGGTCCAAAACTGAAATACAGCCGCTCGATCCCCGGCCAGCCAACCGCCGAATTGTTACCCGGTATCATCGAAACCTCGCTGAACGAACTGCCTATTCCAAAGCGCATGCGCTGGGCTGCGCGCAAGGAAGAGTTCGTTCGTCCAACCCAGTGGCTAATCATGCTGTTCGGCGATCAGGTGATCGATTGCACCATCCTCGCTCAGCGTGCCGGTCGCGAATCACGCGGTCATCGCTTTCACAGCCCGGGGCAGGTGCGCATCTCCAGGCCTTCCAACTATCTTGAAGATCTGCGTGGCGCCCATGTAATTGCCGACTTCACCGAGCGCCGGGAGCTGATTGCCAAACGCGTCGAGCAACTGGCCACCGAGCAGAACGGTAGTGCCATCGTGCCACCGGCACTGCTGGATGAAGTCACCGCTCTGGTCGAGTGGCCTGTGCCTCTGGTCTGCTCTTTCGAGGAACGTTTCCTTGAAGTACCGCAGGAAGCGCTGATCACCACCATGCAGGACAACCAGAAATACTTCTGCCTGCTGGATACTAACGGTAGGTTGCTGCCGCGCTTCATCACCGTGGCCAACATCGAATCGAAGGACCCTGCGCAGATCGTCGCTGGTAACGAGAAAGTGGTGCGGCCGCGCCTCACCGATGCCGAGTTTTTCTTCAAACAAGACAAGAAGCACCCGCTGGAAAGCTTCAACGAACGGCTGAAAAACGTCGTGTTCCAGGCGCAACTGGGCACCGTGTACGACAAAGCGGTGCGGGTATCCCGGCTTGCCGCATTCATCGCCGAGCGCACCGAGGGCAATGCGCAATGGGCGGCCCGTGCCGGCTTGCTGAGCAAGTGCGACCTGGCCACCGAGATGGTCGGTGAATTCCCAGAGATGCAGGGTATCGCCGGCTACTACTACGCGCTCAACGACGGCGAGCCCAGCGATGTCGCCCACGCATTGAACGAGCAGTACATGCCGCGTGGCGCCGGCGCTGAATTACCAGCCACCCAGACCGGCTCCATCCTGGCGGTCGCCGACAAGCTAGATACTCTGGTCGGTATATTCGGCATCGGTATGCTGCCCACCGGCAGCAAAGATCCGTACGCGCTGCGCCGCGCTGCGCTGGGGATACTGCGCATTCTGATCGAGAAACAGCTGGATCTGGACCTGGTGCAGGCGGTGAACTTCACCATCGGCCAGTTCGGCACGCAGGTGAAGACGGCGGGCCTGGCCGATCAGGTGCTGGAGTTCATTTTCGACCGCCTGCGCGCGCGCTACGAAGACGAGGGCGTCGAAGTCGCTTCCTATCTGTCGGTACGCGCCGTGCAACCGAGCTCTGCACTGGATTTCGATCAGCGCGTGCAGGCCGTTCAGGCCTTTCGCAATCTGCCGGAGGCCGAGGCCCTGGCAGCGGCAAACAAGCGTGTGTCGAACCTGCTGAGCAAGTTCGAGGCGAAGCTGCCAGACACTGTCGAGCCGCGCTACTTTGATAATGCCACCGAGTTCTCGCTGTATTCAGCGCTGCAGCAGGCCGAACAGGCCGTGCAGCCACTGGCTGCGGCGCGCCAGTACCGCGAGGCGCTCGAGCGCCTCGCGCACTTGCGCGGTCCGGTGGATGCCTTCTTCGAGGCGGTACTGGTCAATGCCGAAGACGCTTCGGTACGGGCCAACCGCTATGCCTTGCTCGCCCGGTTGAGAGGATTGTTCCTTGGCGTCGCCGATATTTCCGCACTTGGCTAAGCCAGTGAAATTGATAGTGCTCGACCGCGACGGGGTCATCAACGAAGACTCTGACGCTTACGTGAAAACCGTGGAGGAGTGGATTCCGATCCCGGGTTCGCTCGAGGCCATCGCCCGGCTGTGCAAAGACGGGTGGACGGTGGCGGTTGCCACCAACCAGTCCGGTCTGGCGCGTGGCATGTTCGACGCGTCCACGCTCGATGATATGCATTTCAAGATGCAGCAACTGGCGATGGAGCAGGGTGGGCGCATCGATCTGATCGTACATTGCCCACATGGCCCGGAAGACGATTGCGACTGCCGTAAGCCGTTGCCCGGGCTATTTCAGCAGATTGCAGAGCACTTTCATCTAGCCGACCTCAAGGGTGTGCCGGTGGTGGGTGACAGCCATCGCGATCTGCACGCTGGCATACGCCTGGGCGGCGTGCCGTATCTGGTCAGGACCGGCAAGGGTATGCGAACCCTGGAAGGCACTCTGCCCCCCGGCACGCAGGTGTTCGATGACTTGGCTGCAGTTGCCGACCGCCTGCTGAGAGGCTCACGATGAGCGCCCTGTTGCCCGTACGGATTGCATTGTTCTATCTGCTGCTGGCCTTCACTGCGTTCGCCTGGTGTTTGGTCAGTCTGGTCTTTGCGCCCTTCATGTCGTTCCGCAGCCGTTATCGGTTTGTGGTCCAAACATGGTGCCGCAGTGCGGTCTGGCTGGCAAAAACCATAGTCGGCTTACGCTACGAAGTGAGCGGCCAAGAGAACATTCCAGATCAACCCTGCGTGATCCTCTCCAAGCATCAGAGCACCTGGGAAACGTTCTTTCTCTCGGCATACTTCGAGCCGCTAAGTCAGGTGCTCAAGCGCGAGCTCCTCTATGTGCCGTTCTTTGGCTGGGCGATCATGCTGCTCAAGCCCATCGCCATTGATCGTGAGAATCCTAAGGCGGCGCTGCGCCAATTGGCCAAGCAAGGCCATGAGCGGCTGATGCAGGGTGCCTGGGTGCTGGTCTTCCCAGAAGGCACCCGTGTACCGGTCGGGCAGACTGGTAAGTTTTCTCGCGGTGGTTCGGCATTGGCGGTGAATGCCGGTTTGCCAGTACTCCCCGTGGCACACAATGCGGGGCTGTTCTGGCCCAAAGCCGGTTGGGGCAAGCGGCCTGGTACCATTCAAGTGGTCATCGGACCGGCGATGCATGCCGAGAGCGAAGGACCACGTGCAGTGGCCGAGCTCAACCAGCGCGCCGAAGATTGGATCAACGCCAAAGTAGCGGAGCTGGAAAAGCGAGTCTGAGCCGTCAGGTAAAGGACGTAGATAGACGAAGGGGGAGCAGACCGAAATCTGCTCCCCCTTTTCGTTTCCGTCAGACTCAGGCTTCGACGGAGCTGCGGATCAGGTGGTCGAAGGCACTCAGTGAGGCCTTGGCGCCTTCGCCAACCGCGATGACGATCTGCTTGTACGGCACGGTGGTGACGTCACCGGCGGCAAAGATGCCCGGCAGCGAAGTCTCGCCCCGTGCATCGACGATGATCTCGCCGCGCGAGGTCAGCTCCACCGTGCCTTTCAGCCAGTCGGTGTTGGGCAGGAGGCCGATCTGCACGAAGATCCCTTCCAGCTCCAGATTGTGGAACTCGCTGGAGTTGCGGTCCTTGTAGACCAGGCCGTTGACCTTTTGGCCGTCGCCCGTGACTTCACTGGTCAGCGCACTGGTAATCACGCTGACATTGGGCAGGCTGTGAAGCTTCTTCTGCAGCACGGCATCGGCGCGCAGCTGGCTGTCGAACTCGAGCAAGGTCACCTGGGCGACGATGCCGGCCAGATCGATGGCCGCTTCCACGCCGGAGTTACCGCCGCCGATCACCGCCACGCGCTTGCCCTTGAACAACGGCCCATCGCAGTGCGGGCAGTAAGCAACACCGCGACCGCGATAGTCCTGTTCGCCCGGCACGTTCATTTCGCGCCAACGGGCGCCGGTCGCAAGAATCAGCGTCTTGGCTTTGAGCGAACCGCCATTTTCCAGCTTGATCTCGTGCAGACCGCCCTCGGTCGAGGCCGGAATCAGGGCTGCCGCTCGCTGCAGGTTCATGATGTCGACGTCGTATTCGCGCACATGGTTTTCCAGCGCACGGGCCAGTTTCGGACCTTCGGTTTCATTAACCGAAATGAAGTTCTCGATGGCCATGGTGTCGAGCACCTGACCGCCGAAGCGCTCGGCGGCGACACCGGTGCGGATGCCCTTGCGCGCGGCGTAAATAGCCGCTGCCGCGCCGGCCGGGCCTCCGCCAACGACGAGCACGTCGAAGGCATCCTTGGCGCTGAGCTTTTCGGCGTCACGCGCCGAGGACCCGGTGTCGAGCTTGGCAAGGATTTCTGCTTCGCCCATGCGGCCCTGGCCGAACAGCTCGCCGTTGAGGTAGATGCTCGGCACCGACATGATCTGACGGCGCTCGACCTCGTCCTGGAACAGCGCGCCGTCGATGGCGACGTGGTGGATGTTCGGGTTGAGCACGGCCATCAGGTTCAGCGCCTGGACGACGTCCGGGCAGTTCTGGCAGGACAGCGAGAAGTAGGTTTCGAAGTGGTATTCGCCGTCGACATTCTTGATCTGTTCGATCACGTCCGCCGCGGTCTTCGATGGATGACCGCCGACCTGCAGCAGGGCGAGCACCAGCGAGGTGAATTCGTGGCCCATCGGGATGCCGGCAAAACGCAGGCTGATGTTGCCACCGATACGGTTGAGTGCGAACGACGGTCGACGAGCATCATCGCCATCGGTGCGCAGCGTGATCTTGTCGCACAGGCTGGTGATATCTTCCAGCAGAACGAGCATTTCCTGGGATTTCTCGCCGTCATCGAGGGACGCGACGATCTCGAACGGCTGAGTGACCTTTTCCAGATAGGTTTTCAGTTGTGATTTCAGATTACTGTCCAGCATATGAATACCCCTTAAGTAAGTAGCGGCTCGCCCCTTCAAGGGGAACTGAGAACGTTAAAAGCTTCGATGGAGAAAGCTTACGAGCCGAGAGGGGATTCGGAAAATTGATTAAGCCAAGGAGGGCTATGAAGCAAAGCTATCGAACAAGCTCGGCGAGGCACTACGTTCCACGTGAAACAACCGAAGAGACTCAGCTTATTAAACGAAGAACCCCGCCTAAAAGGCGGGGTTCTTTTCAAACGAACCATCTTATTGAGCGGACCGCGGAGGGAATTACTGCCCCAGCAGGGAAAAGCTCTGAAGCCGCATTCACCGCGGGTCGGATTCGATGATTCAGAAGTTTGGCTGCGGTTATCAGAAATCCAGGTTGGATACGGCCAAAGCATTAGACTCGATAAAATCCCGTCTAGGTTCTACCGCATCGCCCATCAAAGTATTGAAGATTTGATCAGCGGCGATCGCATCATCAATGGTCACTTTTAGCATTCGCCGAACCGCAGGATCCATAGTGGTTTCCCACAACTGATCCGGGTTCATCTCACCAAGTCCCTTGTATCGTTGGACACTGTGACGACGGGTGCCTTCGGTCATCAACCATTCAAGTGCCTGCTTGAATGTCGTCACCGGCTTCTTGCGCTCGCCCCGCTGCACGTAGGCGTCGTCTTCGAGCAGGCTATTGAGCTTATCGCCAAGCACGGTGACGGTTTTGTAATCATTGCTGCCAAAGAAGTCACGATTGAAGGTAATGTAACTGGCCAAACCATGGGAAACGATCTCTACCTCCGGCAGCCACAGGTTGCGCTCCTTATCCTCCCGCAGACTCGCTTTGTAGGCCAAGCCAGACCGCTCGACGCCTTGCAGCAGAGCGGCATAGGATTCCAGCCAAACCTGCATCGCAGCGTGATCGCCTAATTGCTCAACAGTTACTCTCGGCAAATAGATGAGGTGTTCGGTCAGTTCTTGCGGATACAGGCGGGACAGCCGCTGCAACGTTTTCATCACGGTGCGGTAGTCGTTAACCAGACGCTCCAGCGCCTCGCCTGAAAGACCAGGCGCACCCTCATTGACATGCAGACTGGCATCTTCGAGCGCCGACTGGGTGAGGTATTCATCCATCGCCTCGTCATCCTTGATGTACTGCTCCTGCTTGCCGCGCTTCACCTTGTAGAGCGGTGGTTGGGCAATGTACACATAGCCTCGCTCGATCAGTTCGGGAAGCTGACGGAAGAAGAAGGTCAACAGCAACGTACGAATGTGCGAACCGTCGACGTCGGCGTCGGTCATGATGATGATGTTGTGATAGCGCAATTTATCGATGTTGTATTCGTCGCGACCAATGCCGCAGCCAAGCGCCGTAATCAAGGTGCCGACTTCCTGCGACGAAATCATCTTGTCGAATCGAGCCTTCTCGACGTTGAGGATCTTGCCCTTGAGCGGCAGGATGGCTTGAGTCCTGCGGTTACGGCCCTGCTTGGCAGAGCCGCCTGCGGAATCACCCTCCACGATATAGAGTTCGGAAAGCGCCGGATCTTTTTCCTGGCAGTCCGCCAGCTTGCCTGGGAGACCTGCAATGTCCAGAGCCCCCTTGCGCCGCGTCATTTCACGAGCTTTACGGGCCGCTTCGCGGGCACGCGCCGCGTCGATCATCTTGCCGACGACCGCTTTCGCCTCGTTGGGGTGCTCAAGCAGGAAATCAGCAAAATGCTTGCCCATCTCCTGTTCAACGGCCGTTTTCACTTCGGACGAGACGAGCTTGTCCTTGGTCTGTGAGCTGAACTTTGGATCCGGTACCTTTACAGAAATAATTGCCGTCAGACCTTCACGGGCATCGTCACCGGTGGTTGCCACCTTGTGCTTCTTCGCAAGTCCTTCCTGTTCAATGTAGTTGTTCAGGTTGCGCGTTAAAGCCGAGCGGAACCCTGCCAAATGAGTGCCGCCGTCGCGCTGGGGGATATTGTTAGTGAAGCAGAGCAGATTTTCATTGAAGCTGTCGTTCCACTGCAGAGCCACTTCAACGCCGACGCCATCGTCACGCTGGACAGAGAAATGGAACACTTCATTGACAGGCGTCTTATTAGTGTTGAGGTAGACGACGAACGCACTAAGACCGCCTTCGTACTTGAACAGTTCTTCCTTGGCGTTGCGTTCGTCACGCAGCACGATTCCCACACCGGAGTTCAAAAACGAAAGTTCGCGTAGCCGTTTGGCCAGGATGTCCCAGCTGAAATGGATATTCTGAAAGGTTTCGGCCGAAGGCTTGAAGTGAATCTGAGTGCCTGAATCTTCGGTTTCGCCGACAGGGGCCAACGGCGCTTGCGGCACACCGTGACGGTAAATCTGCTCCCAGACTTTGCCCTCTCGGCGGATGGTTAGCACGAGCTCCTCGGACAAGGCATTTACAACCGAAACGCCCACACCGTGAAGCCCGCCAGATACCTTGTAAGAGTTGTCATCGAACTTACCGCCAGCATGAAGTACGGTCATGATGACTTCGGCCGCAGACACGCCTTCCTCGTGAATATCGACTGGAATGCCACGGCCGTTGTCACGAACGCTAATGGACTCGTCAACGTGGATGGTGATGGATATTTCGGTGCAATGACCAGCCAAAGCTTCGTCGATCGAATTATCGACCACCTCGAAGACCATGTGGTGCAGACCGGTGCCATCATCCGTGTCGCCGATATACATGCCGGGGCGCTTACGTACCGCATCGAGGCCCTTGAGAACCTTGATACTGGACGAATCGTACGTGTGGTTGTCGCTCATGCCTTCACTCCCGAGGGACGTGGACCTGGGCTATTGCACCATGTTCCACGTGAAACAATGAGACCGGCGTATCGTCACGCCAGCCTTCTCGCAATACGTTCGAATCGACACAGGTAATGAAGACCTGGCAATTCAATTGTTCTAGCAACCGACACAACGCAAGCCGGTGTTGATCGTCCAGCTCGGACGGCAGGTCATCGACCAGATAGATACACTGGCCGCGCTTGGCATCGCTAACCAGATGGCCTTGGGCAATTCGCAACGCACAAACGACGAGCTTTTGCTGACCACGTGATAGGGTCTCCGCTGCGTTATGATTGACGATCCGTAAACGAAGGTCGGCTCGTTGCGGGCCCGCCTGGGTGTGCCCCATAAGCTTGTCGCGCTCAATCGAGGCCGCCAACACCTCTGCCAAGGTTCGGTCTTTATCCCAACCGCGGTAATAGCTCAACTGGAAACCTTCGAGATCAAGCAACGACGCTAGCGTCTTCTCGAACACCGGTTTCAGCAATTGAATATAGGCACGCCGATACTCGTCAATTTCATCACTCGCAGAGCTCAGCTCACGGTTCCAAGCCGCCTGCGAAGCGGCGTCCAGTGTACCATGCCGAAGCCATGAATTCCGTTGCCTGAGGGCTTGCTGGAGCCGTTGCCACGCCTGCAGAAATCGAGGTTCCACGTGGAACACGCCCCAATCGAGATATTGCCGCCGAAGCTTCGGTGCGCCTTCCAATAGCCGGAAGCTGTCAGGATTGATGAGCTGCAGAGGCAACGCGTCGGCAAGCTCAGCCGCGCTCTTTATGCTTTGGCCGTTAATACGGATTCGCGCCTCACCGGAGCGATCCCTCGAAATGCCTAGCGCGTTGGACTGCCCATCAGCCAACCGTACCTGGCCGAAAACCGTACAGCTGGTCTGTTCATGGCTTATAACCGGATTCAGGCGGGTACTGCGAAACGAACGTGCCATTCCCAGCAAATGAATAGCCTCGAGAAGACTGGTCTTCCCGCTGCCGTTGTCGCCATGGAGGATGTTAATCCGAGGGGAGGGGTTTAACGTCACCGACTGCAGGTTGCGCACGCCGGTGACAGAGATGCGGCTAAGGGACATTCAGCGGATGTTACAAGCGCATCGGCATTACGACATAGGCCGAATCATCGTTGTCGAATTCTTGGACCAACGCGCTGCTGTTCGCATCCGAGAGAATCAAGCGAACCTGATCAGTTGTCATTACGCCTAGTACGTCGAGCAGATAGCTAACGTTGAAGCCAATCTCCAATGGCCCACCCGAATAGTCGACAGCGACTTCTTCCTCCGCTTCCTCCTGTTCGGGGTTGTTCGCCTGGATTTTCAACAGGCCGCTTTCCAGTTGAAGACGAATGCCTCGGTATTTTTCGTTGGAGAGAATTGCCGTACGGCTAAACGCCTCGCGGAGCGTCTGCCGTTCACCAACGACCAGCTTGTCACCACCACGGGGCAGTACGCGCTCGTAATCAGGGAATTTTCCGTCTACCAGCTTGGAGGTGAAGGTGAATTCACCGGTTGTCGCCCGGATGTGGTGTTGGCCAAGCACAATGCCGACTTCACCATCCTGATCGGTAAGCAAGCGAGCCAGTTCGAGAATACCTTTGCGCGGGACGATGACCTGATGGCGGTCCGGCTGGTCGATACCAGCCTGCATAGAACACATCGCTAGCCGATGCCCGTCGGTGGCTACGGCGCGTAGCATGCCGCTGGAGACTTCGATCAACATGCCGTTCAGGTAATAGCGCACGTCCTGCTGGGCCATGGCAAAGCTGCTGCGCTCGATTAGACGGCGCATTTTGCCCTGGTTGACGCTGAAGTTCAGCGAACCCGGGCCTTCTTCGACAGTGGGAAAATCGTTTGCAGGCAAGGTCGACAAAGAAAACCGACTGCGACCCGACTTGATCACGACTTTTTGATCATCCAGACGGATATCGATCAGCGCGTCAGGCTGCAGGCTTTTACAAATATCCATCAACTTGCGCGCCGGCACGGTGATCTCGCCGGGCTCGGATGCGTCTTCCAAGGCAACACGCCCAACCAGTTCGACTTCCAGATCGGTACCTGTGAGGGATAACTGGTGATCTTGGACCACCAGCAATACATTGGACAGCACCGGCAAGGTTTGGCGCCTTTCGACGACGCCGGCAACCAGCTGCAGAGGTTTCAACAGGGCTTCGCGCTGAATAGTGAAATGCATGGTCTGGTCCCTTGCCTATTTAATTGGCCGCAGTCGTTCAGGTTGTCAAAGTGCGCAACAGGTTTTTGTAATCTTCGCGAATATCAGCATCTAATTCTCGAAGTTCGGCAATTTTACGACAAGCATGCAGCACCGTCGTGTGATCGCGCCCACCAAATGCATCGCCGATTTCCGGCAAACTATGGTTGGTGAGCTCCTTGGATAATGCCATCGCGACCTGTCGCGGCCGAGCCACGGAGCGCGAACGTCGTTTCGACAGCAGATCGGATATCTTGATTTTGTAATACTCAGCAACGGTACGCTGAATATTATCCACGCTCACTAGCTTGTCCTGCAGCGCAAGCAAGTCTTTCAGCGACTCGCGGATGAGCTCAATGGTGATGTCGCGACCCATGAAGTGGGCATGGGCAATTACGCGCTTCAGCGCGCCTTCCAACTCGCGGACATTCGAGCGTATCCGCTGAGCAATGAAGAACGCAGCGTCGTGGGGCAGATCGACGCTAGCCTGGTCGGCCTTTTTCATCAAAATTGCTACACGCGTCTCGAGCTCTGGTGGCTCCACCGCCACGGTCAAACCCCAGCCGAAGCGGGATTTCAACCTTTCCTCAAGGCCATCGATCTCCTTCGGATAGCGGTCACTGGTCAGAATCACCTGCTGACCACCTTCTAGCAACGCGTTGAACGTATGAAAGAACTCTTCCTGGGAGCGTTCTTTTTTGGCAAAGAACTGGATGTCGTCAATCAAAAGAGCATCCACGGAGCGATAGAAGCGTTTGAACTCGTTGATAGCGTTGAGCTGCAGCGCCTTGACCATGTCGGCGACAAAACGCTCAGAATGAAGATAGACCACCTTGGCGTTTGGGTTTTTCTTCAGCAGGTGATTGCCCACGGCGTGCATGAGATGGGTTTTGCCGAGACCTACTCCACCGTAAAGAAACAATGGGTTATAGCCATGCTTCGGATTGTCGGCGACCTGCCAGGCGGCAGCACGGGCCAGTTGGTTCGATTTGCCCTCGACGAAGTTCTCGAAGGTAAAGGTGCGATTGATATAGCTGGTGTGCTTGAGCCCACCTTCTACCTGCACGTTGCGCTCTACACGTGCGGGAGGGGAAGCAATAGCTGGTTCTGCCGAGATGGCCACCGGGCGCACCGAAAGCGAAGCTTGCGCCGGCGTCGTTACCGCAGCAGGGGCCAACTGCAGCTGTGTGCGAGCCATAGACGCGGATGGAAGCGCTGCGGCTGCCGTACGCTTGCTTCCGATTAGCAGGGACAACGCAGGAGCCAGGCCGGTGGCCCGTTCGGACAGCAGCTCCAGCAGCCGAGACAGGTACTTCTCGTTAACCCAATCAAGGACGAAGCGGTTGGGCGCATAGACGCGAAGCTCATCGCCCTCGGCTTCAACCTGAAGCGGACGGATCCATGTGTTGAATTGCTGGGCTGGCAGTTCATCTCTCAAGAGGTCAACGCACTGCTGCCAAAGTTCCACCGACACGGAATCTCCTAGACGCTGTCGAGCTTTAAACGGCGGCTATTGTAGCCTTCGGGCGCCCAGTTATCCACAATCGGCGAGCTTTCTGAGCAGAAGAAAGCGGTTCGAATCGTTTCTGGTAGACGCATTTCAGGGCTAAGACCTGTTGATAACCACCTTCGAGCGTGGCTTGGAATCCTGTGTATATCTTCGTTATAAACATCCATGTTGATAACTCGTCAATCGATCCACAGGAAATTCAGGGGATGCCCACCGTGAGTACACGGCTTGCACAGAAGGTTGGACCGCTTCGTAATAGCCGCTACGCCTGAGCTATAGCTACTTATGCACAGAAATTGGGTACACCATCTATAAGCACTGCATTAAGAAGATCTTAATATTTCTTTCTATTTATTAATTTCTCAACAATGTCGCTGGTTGGAAATTGACCTGACAGCCCGGCTTCTCTACAATCGCCGGTCTCTTAAAAGGGGGCCATTCCGGCCCGCAATGGATCACCAGGTAAAGCATCATGAAACGCACTTTCCAACCCAGCACTCTCAAGCGCGCTCGCACCCACGGTTTCCGTGCTCGTATGGCCACCAAGAACGGCCGTGCCGTCCTGTCGCGTCGTCGCGCCAAGGGTCGTAAGCGCCTGGCAGTCTGAACACGTCGGAACAGGTAGTGAGTCGAGACTTCGGTCGGGAAAAGCGACTGCTGACCCCGCGCCAGTTCAAAGCAGTCTTCGACTCCCCTTCCGGCAAGTTACCTGGCAGGAATGTCCTGCTCTTGGTGCGCGAAAATGAACTGCCACACCCCCGTATCGGGCTGGTGATCGGCAAGAAGAGCGTCAAGCTCTCGGTGGAGCGCAACCGCATCAAGCGGCAACTGCGTGAAACCTTTCGTCTCCACCAGACAGAACTGACGGGGTGGGACATCGTGGTTATCGCGCGCAAGGGATTGGCTGATCTGGATAATCCCGAACTGGCGCGGCAATTCGCCAAGCTCTGGAGGCGGTTGTCTCGCACCCCTTCTCAAGCGGTCAGCAATCTTGAACAGGGCACATCCGCCCATGCGTGAACTGGCCCTGATCCCGATCCGGATCTACCGGTACGCCATCAGTCCCATGATGGCCAGCCACTGTCGTTTCTACCCAAGTTGCTCCTGCTACGCACAAGAGGCCATTGAAACCCACGGCCTGCTGCGCGGTGGCTGGCTGAGTCTATGCAGACTCGGCCGTTGCCATCCATGGAATCCGGGCGGCTATGATCCCGTGCCTTCCAACAACACCTCCAATTCATCTTCGATGACCGAGTAACCATGGATATCAAACGCTCGATCCTGCTTGTCGCATTGGCAGTCGTTGCCTACCTGATGGTTCTTCAGTGGAACCAGGATTACGGCCAGGCCACCATGCCTACCGAGACACGCCAGGAACAAACTTCGGCTCAGCTTCCCGATACGCCAGTACCTGCCACCAGCACCGAAAGTGCGCAGGCGGATATACCTGTCGTCGGCGGCGAACAGCAAGCCAGTGCGCTCCCCGAAACCCAGACCAGCTCGCAGCTGATCCGCGTACGCACCGACGTTCTGGACGTGGCGATCGATCCACGCGGTGGCGATATCGTCGATCTGCGCCTGCCACAGTTTCCGCGTCGCCAGGATCGCCCGGACGTTCCTTTCCAGCTTTTCGAGCGCAGTGGCGAGCGAACCTATGAGGCTCAGAGCGGCTTGATCGGTGACGGTCCGGACAAGGCCAGTGGGCGTCCGCTTTACAGCAGTGAGCAACGGCAGTACCAGCTGACTGAAGGTCAGGACCAGTTGGTGGTCGATCTGAAATACAGCGAAGACGGTATCAACTACACCAAGCGTTTTACCTTCGACCGTGGCGATTACGATCTAGGCGTACGTTATCTGATCGACAACCAGAGCGGCGAGCCCTGGACCGGCCATATGTTCGGTCAACTGAAGCGTGACAACAGCGGTGATCCATCTTCTAGCACGGCGACCGGAACGGCGACCTATCTGGGCGCTGCACTCTGGACCCAGGATGAGCCTTACACGAAGGTGTCCATGGGTGACATGGACGACAAGAGCCTGAAGAGGACCGTAGAGGGTGGTTGGATCGCCTGGTTGCAGCATTATTTCGTGACCGCGTGGATTCCGTCTGCCGACCAGACCAATCAGGTACAGACCCGCAAGGACAGCCAGGGCAACTACATCATCGGCTTCACCGGCCCTGCGATCTCGGTCGCTCCCGGAAGCCAGGGTGAAGCAGCTGCGACACTTTATGCCGGCCCCAAGAGCCAGGATCAGCTGGAAGAACTTTCCCCCGGTCTGCGTCTGACCGTTGATTACGGCATTCTCTGGTTCATCGCGCAGCCGATCTTCTGGCTTCTGCAGAACATCCACGCACTGCTGGGTAACTGGGGCTGGTCGATCATAACGCTGACGGTGGTCATCAAACTTGCATTCTTCCCGCTGTCGGCTGCCAGTTATAAATCTATGGCCCGCATGCGTGCCGTATCGCCGAAAATGCAGGCGCTGAAGGAGCAATTTGGCGATGACCGCCAGAAAATGTCCCAGGCGATGATGGAGCTGTACAAGAAGGAGAAGATCAATCCGCTGGGCGGCTGTCTGCCGATCCTCGTACAGATGCCGGTCTTCCTCGCGCTCTACTGGGTGCTGTTGGAAAGCGTTGAGATGCGTCAGGCGCCGTGGATGTTCTGGATCACCGACCTTTCGATCAAGGATCCGTTCTTCATCCTTCCGATCATCATGGGTCTGACCATGTTCATTCAACAGCAGCTGAATCCGACACCACCAGACCCGATGCAGGCCAAGGTGATGAAATTGCTGCCAATCATCTTTACCTTCTTCTTCCTCTGGTTCCCTGCCGGCCTGGTGCTGTACTGGGTAGTCAACAACTGCTTGTCAATTGCGCAGCAGTGGTACATTACCCGAAAGATCGAAAGGCAGACTGCTGCCGCCACCTGATCTTTCGATGTGAACACAACGCCCCTTGATTGGGGCGTTTTGCATTTTTCGACCTGCCTGGGAGACACGCATGAGTCCAGATCGCGAAACCATCGCTGCCGTCGCCACTGCTCCGGGAAGAGGCGGCATTGGCGTCGTGCGTGTGTCCGGGCCGCGAGCGAAAGCAATGGCCATTACCCTTAGCGGCCGGGAACCCGCCGTCCGTCATGCGCACTTCGGGCCGTTCCACGCCGACGACGGTGAGGTCATCGACGAAGGGTTGTTGCTGTTCTTCCCCGGTCCACACTCTTTTACTGGTGAAGACGTGCTGGAACTGCAAGGCCACGGCGGACCGGTCGTCATGGATATGCTGCTTCGTCGCTGCGTAGAGCTGGGCGCGCGGCTTGCTCGGCCGGGTGAGTTCAGCGAGCGGGCATTTCTCAACGACAAATTGGATCTGGCCCAGGCTGAGGCGATCGCCGACCTGATCGAGGCTAGTTCCGCTCAGGCCGCCCGCAACGCCGTACGATCCCTGCAGGGCGAGTTCTCGCGCCGGGTGCACCAGCTCACCGAAAAACTGATCCAGCTGCGAATCTATGTCGAGGCTGCGATCGACTTTCCCGAGGAGGAAATCGACTTTCTCGCCGACGGCCGTGTGCTGGCACTGTTGCAGGCGGTCAGGGAAGAGTTATCCACAGTGATTTATGAAGCTGGCCAAGGAGCTTTGCTTCGCGAAGGAATGAACGTAGTAATCGCCGGTCGGCCCAATGCCGGCAAGTCCAGTCTGCTAAATGCACTGGCGGGCCGCGAAGCGGCAATAGTTACCGATATCGCCGGTACCACGCGCGACGTGCTACGCGAACACATTCATATCGATGGCATGCCGTTGCATATCATCGATACCGCTGGCCTTCGCGACACTGACGATCGAGTTGAGCGAATAGGCGTTGAGCGCGCCATCAAGGCTATCGAGGATGCCGATCGGATATTGCTGGTGGTGGACGCCAGCGCGCCATCATCCGACTCCGACGAGCCCGGCTGGCCCAATTTCCTTGTCGCTAAACCGGATCCCACCAGAACGACCTTGATCCGCAACAAGGCCGATCTCACTGGCGAAGGCGCGACCCTTTCGGTCGATCTTGACGGCCACGCCACGTTGAGTCTCTCAGCCCTATCAGGCGACGGTCTGGAGCAGCTTCGCGAGCATCTGAAAACCTGCATGGGTTACGACCAGACAGCGGAAAGCGGCTTTAGCGCACGTCGCAGGCATCTGGATGCCCTGCGACAGGCTGCAGAGCATCTCGATCATGGCCATACGCAACTCACCCTGGCAGGTGCGGGCGAGCTTCTTGCCGAAGACCTGAGGCAAGCCCAGCACGCTCTCGGAGAAATCACCGGCGCATTCAGCTCCGATGATCTACTCGGGCGTATCTTTTCCAGCTTTTGCATCGGTAAATAACGTCGGCCTTACCTGGCGTCAGCGTCCAACCAAAGCGGCACATCTGTGCCATCGCCAATCATCAATCATCAAGCTGCGCCTGATAGCGGGTTTAAAGCCCGCTATCTTATGGTGCCTACTCCTCTAAGCGGCGCGGTCAACACAAGCCGCGGTGGCCGCTGTCCATTGTCTACTCGCTACACGGGTGGACCCTGCCGCACGTTGCCTTTCCGATCCACGTCTGGAAGTAAAAATAAGCCGTGCGGGAACCCTGTGGAAAACCGAGCCCAAGATCGGTCTATAACCTGCTCATAAAAAGCGGATGAAACCCACCTGTGAATAAGTAGCTTCTTTATACACAGGTTTTGAACGGGTATCGCACCGTCAGAGCCCAGGATCAACACAGCTTTCGACTAGGCCCTAAACCTTGTAAACAGTGCTTTACAGAGTTCTATCCACAGAAATCTTTGCCCTATTTATAAACATAAAAATAAGCTTTAAATAATTCTTTTCTTTTTATCTATTTAAACGCGCTCCAATTGCCTGCAGACAACTGATCATTTTTTGTGCAAAAGCCTTCTTTCAGACGCTGGGAGCACCTATACTTACGCGTTTCCCCAGAACTCATCGGAACAGGCACGAGGTGCGTGGTGGATTTTCCTTCTCGTTTTGACGTCATCGTTATCGGCGGAGGTCATGCTGGCACCGAGGCTGCACTGGCTGCTGCCCGAATCGGCGTGAAGACATTGCTGCTTACGCATAACATCGAGACGCTTGGGCAGATGAGCTGCAACCCGGCCATCGGTGGCATAGGCAAGAGCCATTTGGTCAAGGAAATCGATGCCCTCGGCGGCGCCATGGCTACTGCGACCGATCAGAGCGGCATCCAGTTTCGCGTGCTCAACAGCCGCAAGGGCCCCGCGGTTCGCGCTACTCGAGCCCAGGCAGACCGTGTTCTGTACAAAGCAGCAATTCGCGAAACTTTGGAAAATCAGGCGAATCTGTGGATATTTCAACAAGCGGCGGACGATCTGATCGTTGAAGGGGATCAGGTAAAAGGGGTCGTCACCCAGATGGGGCTGCGTTTCTTCGCTGATTCAGTGGTGCTCACCACCGGTACTTTTCTCGGCGGACTTATCCACATAGGGCTGCAGAATTATTCGGGTGGTCGTGCTGGCGATCCACCATCCATTGCCCTGGCGAAGCGTCTCCGTGAGTTACCGCTACGCGTCGGCCGGCTGAAGACCGGTACACCGCCGCGTATCGACGGGCGAAGCGTCGATTTTTCAGTCATGACCGAGCAGCCTGGGGATACGCCTATACCGCCGATGTCGTTCCTTGGCTACGGTGCGCAACATCCGAGACAAGTCAGCTGCTGGATCACTCATACCAACGCTCGGACCCACGAGATCATCGCCGCCAACCTTGATCGATCGCCGATGTACTCGGGGGTCATCGAAGGGGTAGGCCCGCGTTACTGCCCGTCGATCGAGGACAAGATCCATCGTTTCGCGGACAAAGACAGTCATCAGGTATTCATCGAGCCCGAGGGCCTGACGACTCATGAGCTGTATCCAAACGGTATTTCTACGTCGCTTCCATTCGATGTCCAGCTGCAAATCGTGCAGAGCATTCGCGGTATGGAGCAGGCGCATATCGTTCGACCTGGCTACGCCATCGAATACGACTATTTCGATCCGCGTGATTTGAAGCACAGCCTGGAAACCAAGGTCATTGCCGGGCTGTTCTTTGCGGGTCAGATCAATGGCACCACCGGCTACGAAGAGGCGGGCGCGCAGGGGCTGCTCGCCGGTACGAACGCCGCATTACGCACGCAGGGACGCGACAGCTGGTGTCCGCGCCGGGATGAGGCCTACCTCGGCGTTCTGGTCGACGATTTGATTACCTTGGGCACCCAGGAGCCGTATCGCATGTTTACCTCGCGGGCCGAGTATCGGTTGATCCTGCGTGAGGACAACGCGGACCTACGGTTGACCGAGAAGGGCCGTGAGCTGGGTCTGGTGGACGATGTTCGTTGGGCGGCTTTCGAGCGTAAGCGCGAGCGCATCATTCAAGAGGAACAGCGACTTAAGAGCACCTGGGTGCGTCCCGGAACGCCCGAGGGAAACGCCATTGCCGAACGCTTCGGGACGCCCCTGACCCATGAGTACAACCTACTCAATCTGCTTGCCCGCCCGGAAATCGACTACCGCAATCTGGTACAGCTCACCGGCGCAGGCGTCGAGGATCCGCAGGTCGCCGAGCAGGTCGAGATCAAGACCAAGTACGCTGGCTATATCGATCGTCAGCAAGACGAGATCGCTCGCCTTCGTGCGAGTGAGAACGTCGCGTTGCCGGCAGCGCTGGATTACTCGACAATCTCCGGCCTTTCCAAGGAAATCCAGCACAAGCTCTCCCTCGCTCGCCCCGAGACGCTTGGCCAGGCCTCGCGAATTCCCGGCGTGACCCCTGCTGCCGTGTCGCTGTTGATGATCCATCTGAAAAAGCGCAGTGCTGGGCAGAAGTTGGAGCAGAGCGCTTGATGAGCAACGAATTGGCCAGCCATGCCGAGGAGCTCAAGCAGGGCGCGACCGAGCTGGGTATCGACCTGAGTGGCGCTCAACAACAGCAATTGCTGGCTTATCTCGCGTTATTGAACAAGTGGAACAAGGCCTACAACCTGACCGCTGTGCGTGACCCGGCTGAAATGGTTTCGCGTCATCTGCTCGACAGTATCAGCATCGCTCCGCATGTCGATCTGGGTGGTGCACGCTGGCTCGATGTGGGGAGCGGCGGCGGCATGCCCGGCATACCATTGGCCATCCTGTTCCCAGAGCGGAGCTTTTCCCTGCTTGACTCGAACGGCAAGAAGACCCGCTTTCTCACCCAGGTCAAGCTGGAGCTGAAGCTCGCCAACGTCGAGGTTGTTCACAGTCGCGTCGAGCAATTCAAACCCGAGCAGCCATATACCGGCATAACCTCCAGGGCCTTCAGTTCGCTTGACGATTTTGCCAACTTGACGCGCCATCTGGGTGCTCTGGATACTCGCTGGCTTGCCATGAAAGGTATTCAGCCGGACGATGAGCTGCAGGCTCTGCCTGATGACTTCCAACTGGAGCGTTGTCTGGTGCTCAAGGTTCCCGGTTGCCAAGGGCAACGCCATCTGTTGATACTGCGCCGCACTTCATGACTCCGGACAGACACTGACCATGGCTAAAGTATTTGCCATCGCCAATCAGAAGGGCGGTGTCGCCAAGACAACCACCTGCATCAATCTTGCCGCTTCGCTCGTCGCAACGCGTCGTCGCGTGCTGCTCATCGACCTCGACCCACAAGGCAACGCCACGACCGGAAGTGGCGTGGATAAGTTGAGTCTGGAGTATTCGATCTATGACGTGCTGATCGGCGAATGTAGCTTGGTCGATGCCATGCAGTTTTCCGAACACGGTGGCTATCAGCTGCTGCCGGCAAACCGTGACCTGACAGCCGCGGAAGTTGCCCTGTTGAACTTACCGGCCAAGGAAAACCGTTTGCGCGAGGCGCTCGCGCCGGTACGGGAAAATTACGATTACATTCTTATAGATTGCCCACCTTCGCTTTCGATGCTGACTATCAACGCGTTGACCGCGGCCGATGGCGTTATCATTCCGATGCAGTGCGAATATTACGCGCTCGAAGGATTGACCGATTTGGTCAACTCGATCCAGCGCATCGCCCAGGTGTTGAACCCGTCGCTGAAGATCGAGGGTCTGTTGCGCACTATGTACGATCCGCGCAGCAGCCTGACCAACGATGTCACCGAACAGCTCAAAGTGCATTTCGGCGAGAAACTCTACGATACCGTGATCCCACGCAATGTGCGGCTGGCCGAAGCACCCAGCCACGGCATGCCGGTGTTGGTCTATGACAAGCAATCCAAGGGTGCCTTGGCCTATCTGGCACTGGCGGGCGAACTGTCGCGTCGCCAGCGTCGAGCCGCCCGCAGCGTAACCGCATAAGGAATTTTCATGGCGACCAAAAAACGAGGCCTAGGACGCGGACTGGATGCCCTGCTCGGCGGCGCCAACGTAACGGCACTGCAGGATCACGCCGTTCAGGTCGATGAACGCGAGCTGCAACAGTTGCCCCTCGACCTGATTCAACGGGGCAAATATCAACCGCGACGTGACATCGACCCGACGACTCTCGAGGAACTGGCGCAATCGATCCGCGCCCAAGGCGTAATGCAACCGATCGTCGTCCGCTCGATAGGCTCGGGACGCTACGAAATCATTGCTGGCGAGCGCCGCTGGCGTGCCAGTCAGCAAGCTGGCCTGGATAAGATTCCAGCGATGGTGCGCGAGGTCTCCGATGAGGCTGCCATCGCCATGGCACTGATCGAGAATATTCAGCGCGAGGATCTCAATCCAATCGAGGAAGCCGTGGCCCTGCAACGGCTGCAGCAGGAATTCCAACTGACGCAGCAACAGGTCGCCGATGCTGTGGGTAAATCGCGTGTCACCATCAGTAATCTGCTGCGTCTGATTGCCCTGCCAGAGGAAATCAAGACGCTTCTGTCGCATGGCGATCTTGAAATGGGGCACGCCCGAGCACTACTGGGACTGCCGGCGGAGCGGCAGGTCGATGGTGCGCGTCATGTTGTCGCACGCGGGCTGACCGTCCGCCAGACCGAGGCGCTGGTACGGCAGTGGCTGAATAACAGCGAGGCTACCAAAGCCGAGCCGAAGAGCGATCCTGACATTGTCCGTCTGGAACAGCGTCTGTCTGAGCGCCTGGGTTCTCCGGTGCAAATCAAGCATGGCGAAAAGGGCAAAGGTCAGTTGGTGATCCGCTACAACTCGCTGGATGAATTGCAGGGTGTGTTAGCCCACATACGCTGAAACAATTACAAACGTATAGAGTTGTAGTACTGCCTGGTAGTCACTACCAAATGGTTGTACCTGACCCTAACGCCACATATAATCTGCGCGCATTTTCAAAGACATAAGGCATGGCGATTGACTGACATGCCGGCGAAAGCCAAGGGACAATATTGGTCGGCTACGAGCAAAAACGCCTACCCTTCCATCGGTTAGCGGTTTTTCCGGTTCTGATGGCGCAGTTGTCGTTATTGCTCATCTCAGCGGTCGTACTGTGGCTTTGGGTCGGTAACGTTGCGAGTTACTCTGGATTGCTTGGCGGTTTGATCGCCTTGCTTCCGAATATTTATTTCGCTCATAAGGCTTTTCGCTTTAGTGGCGCGCGGGCTGCTCAAGCTATCGTCCGGTCATTTTACGCCGGCGAAGCAGGGAAACTGATCTTCACGTCAGTGCTATTCGCGCTGGCGTTCACAGGGGTGAAACCGCTGAACCCACTTTCATTGTTCGGTGTGTTCATACTGACTCAGGGTGTCGGCTGGTTTGCTCCTCTGCTGATTAAGAAAAGAATTTCAAATTGATTCATTGAGGCAATCATGGCAGCAGAGAACGCTTCGGGATACATACAGCACCACCTGTCGAACTTGACCTACGGCCGTTTGCCAACCGGAGAATGGGGCTTCGCCCACTCCGCTGAGCAAGCTAAGGAAATGGGGTTCTGGGCATTTCATGTGGATACCCTAGGGGTTTCCGTGGTGCTCGGCCTGGTATTTATCCTGCTGTTCTGGGCTGTTGCTCGAAAGGCCACGTCCGGCCAGCCAGGCGGCGCGCAAAACTTCGTCGAAATGATGGTGGAATTCGTTGATGGCAGCGTTAAGGATACGTTCCACGGCCGCAACGCGCTCATTGCACCATTGGCCCTGACTATTTTCGTCTGGGTATTCTTGATGAACTTCATGGATCTCATCCCTGTAGATTGGTTGCCTATGCTGGCGGCCAACATCGTCGGCAATGAACATCTGTTCTTCCGCGTAGTCCCGACCACCGATCCGAACGCTACGCTTGGCCTGGCACTTTCCGTGTTCGCGCTGCTGCTGTTTTATAGCGTCAAGGTCAAGGGTTTGGGTGGATTCCTCGGTGAGCTCACACTGCATCCTTTCAGCAGCAAGAATATGGCCGTGCAGGTCCTGCTCATTCCGATCAACTTCCTTCTTGAATTCGTTACCCTGATCGCCAAGCCTGTTTCGCTGGCGCTGCGTCTGTTCGGCAACCTTTATGCTGGCGAACTGATCTTCATCCTGATTGCCATCATGTTCGCTAACGGCGTGGTGCTGGGTGGGCTGGGTATTGTTCTGCAGTGGGCGTGGGCTGTGTTCCATATCCTGATCATCGTGCTGCAGGCCTTCATCTTCATGATGCTCACGATCGTATATCTGTCGATGGCTCATGAAGAAAACGATCACTGATTCGATTCGCTTTACCTAAACCCTTAACCAATACGACATAAAGTCGGAGGAAAAATGGAAACTGTAGTTGGACTGACTGCTATCGCTGTAGCTCTGCTGATCGGCCTGGGTGCCCTGGGTACTGCAATCGGCTTCGGCCTGCTGGGCGGCAAATTCCTGGAAGGCGCAGCGCGTCAGCCGGAGATGGTGCCAATGCTGCAGGTGAAAATGTTCATCGTCGCCGGCCTGCTCGATGCGGTGACCATGATCGGTGTAGGTATTGCGCTGTTCTTCACTTTCGCGAACCCCTTCGTTGGTCAATTGGCAGGCTGATCCATTCGATTTTTCGAGTGGATGAGTTTGACGGACAACGAACGAGCGAGGTGTTGGCGTGAACATTAATGCAACCCTGATTGGCCAGTCCGTTGCGTTCTTCATTTTTGTGCTGTTCTGCATGAAGTTCGTGTGGCCTCCGGTCATTACAGCTCTGCGGGAACGCCAGAGGAAGATCGCTGACGGCCTGGACGCTGCCAGTCGTGGTGCTCGTGATCTGGAGTTGGCTCAGGATAAAGCGAGCCAGCAACTGCGCGAAGCCAAGACGCAGGCAGCTGAAATCATCGAGCAAGCCAAGAAGCGCGCTAACCAGATCGTCGACGAAGCTCGCGATCAGGCCCGTGTCGAAGGTGAGCGGCTTAAGATCCAGGCTCAGGCCGAGATCGAACAGGAATTGAACGGAGTCAAGGACGCTTTGCGTGCCCAATTGGGTAGCCTGGCTGTCAGCGGCGCCGAAAAGATCCTGGGCGCTTCCATCGATCAGAACGCGCATGCGGAGCTGGTTTCCAAACTGGCAGCCGAAATTTAAGCGAGGGGCGCGATCATGGCAGAACTGACCACGCTGGCCCGACCTTACGCCAAGGCTGCCTTCGAGTACGCACAGGTCCATCAGCAACTGGCCCAATGGTCAGCCATGCTCGGTCTGGCTGCGGCGGTGTCGCAAGACGACACCATGCAGCACGTGCTCAAGGCCCCGCGTATGACGAGAAACGACAAGGCCACCACCTTCGTCGAGGTGTGTGGTGAAAAGTTCGACGCCCAGGCACGCAATTTCATTCACGTGTTGTCCGCCAACGACCGCTTATCGTTGTTGCCGGAAGTCTCCGAACTGTTCGAGCTGTACAAGGCTGAACAGGAAAAAACGGTAGACGTGGATGTGACCAGTGCCTTCGCGTTGAGCAACGAACAGCAAGACAAACTCGCCAAGGTTCTCAGTGCACGGCTCGGCCGGGAAGTGCGCCTGCATGCCGCGGAAGATGCCTCCCTTTTGGGTGGCGTATTGATCCGCGCCGGCGACCTGGTTATCGATGGCTCAGTCCGCGGCAAGATCGCGAAACTGGCCGAAGCATTGAAATCTTGAGTTTGAAGGGGCAGCAGAGCAATGCAGCAACTCAATCCTTCCGAAATAAGTGAAATCATCAAGGGACGTATCGAAAAGCTCGATATCGCCTCCCAAGCCCGTAACGAAGGCACTGTCGTCAGCGTATCGGACGGCATCGTGCGGATTCATGGTCTGGCCGACGTCATGTACGGCGAGATGATCGAATTCCCCGGTGGCGTCTACGGTATGGCTATGAACCTGGAGCGCGACTCTGTCGGCGCCGTGGTTCTGGGCGCTTACCAGACGCTTGCCGAAGGCATGAGCGCCAAGTGCACCGGCCGTATCCTCGAGGTTCCGGTTGGTCCGGAACTGCTTGGTCGCGTAGTCGATGCCCTGGGTAATCCGGTCGACGGTAAAGGCCCGCTCAATAACGTTGCTACCGACGCGGTCGAGAAGGTCGCGCCGGGCGTGATCTGGCGTAAGTCGGTAGACCAGCCGGTTCAGACCGGTTACAAGGCCGTGGATGCCATGATTCCCGTTGGCCGCGGCCAGCGCGAGCTGATCATTGGCGACCGTCAGATCGGCAAGACGGCTCTGGCGATCGACGCGATCATCAACCAGAAAAATAGCGGTATCTTCTGCGTTTATGTCGCTATTGGCCAAAAGCAATCGACCATCGCCAACGTGGTACGCAAGCTTGAGCAAAACGGCGCTTTGGCTAACACCATCATCGTTGCCGCGAGCGCTTCAGAATCCGCCGCGCTGCAATTTATTGCACCATACGCCGGCTGCACCATGGGCGAGTACTTCCGTGACCGTGGCGAAGACGCCTTGATCGTTTATGACGATTTGTCCAAGCAGGCAGTGGCTTACCGCCAGATTTCCCTGCTGCTGCGTCGTCCGCCAGGACGCGAGGCTTACCCAGGCGACGTGTTCTATCTCCACAGCCGTTTGCTGGAGCGTGCTTCTCGCGTTTCCGAAGAATATGTCGAGAAGTTCACCAACGGTTCCGTGACTGGAAAGACCGGTTCGCTGACGGCATTGCCGATCATCGAAACCCAGGCTGGCGACGTTTCGGCGTTTGTTCCGACCAACGTGATCTCCATCACCGACGGTCAGATCTTCTTGGAATCGGCCATGTTCAACGCAGGTATCCGCCCGGCCGTGAACGCTGGTGTGTCGGTATCACGCGTAGGTGGCGCCGCGCAGACCAAGATCATCAAGAAGCTGTCTGGTGGCATCCGTACCGCTCTGGCTCAGTACCGCGAATTGGCAGCCTTCGCTCAGTTCGCTTCTGACCTGGACGAAGCTACCCGCAAGCAGCTCGAACATGGTCAGCGCGTCACCGAACTGATGAAGCAGAAGCAATATGCGCCTATGTCGATCGCCGATATGTCGTTGTCGCTATATGCCGCTGAGCGTGGTTTTTTGACTGACGTCGAAATCGCCAAGATCGGCAGCTTCGAGCAGGCCCTGATTGCTTACTTCAACCGCGATCACGCCGAGCTCATGGCAAAGATCAACGTGAAGGGTGACTTCAACGACGAAATCGATGGCGCTCTCAAGGCGGGCATCGAGAAGTTCAAGGCCACCCAAACCTGGTAAGCCGCAGCGGAGGCCGCAAGGCCTTCGCCTGCTAACCCGATAGGTGTCAAATGGCAGGCGCAAAAGAGATTCGCAGCAAGATTGCGAGCATCAAAAGCACGCAAAAAATCACCAGCGCCATGGAAAAGGTGGCGGTCAGCAAAATGCGCAAGGCTCAAATGCGCATGTCTGCCAGCCGTCCCTATGCCGAGCGTATACGGCAGGTGATTGGCCACTTGGCCAATGCCAATCCGGAATACCGGCACCCGTTCATGGTTGATCGCCCGGTCAAGCGTGTCGGCTACGTGGTGGTGAGCTCTGATCGTGGTCTGTGCGGTGGTTTGAACACCAACCTGTTCAAGGCGCTGGTCAAGGACATGGTCGCGAACCGTGAAAATGGCGTGGAGATTGATCTCTGCGTTATTGGCAGTAAGGGCGCGGCGTTTTTCCGCAACTTCGGCGGCAATGTCGTCGCAGCGATCAGCCACCTGGGCGAGGAACCCTCGATCAATGATCTGATCGGTAGCGTCAAGGTTATGCTGGACGCTTACCTTGATGGTCGTATCGATCGTCTGTCGGTGGTCTCGAACAAATTTATCAATACCATGACGCAACAGCCGACAGTGGAGCAGTTGGTTCCTCTGGTGGCCGATCCGGATCAACAACTCAAGCATCACTGGGACTATCTGTACGAACCCGACGCCAAGGAACTGCTGGACGGTTTGATGGTGCGTTATGTGGAGTCGCAGGTGTATCAGGCGGTGGTTGAGAACGGCGCGGCTGAACAGGCCGCCCGGATGATCGCGATGAAGAACGCAACTGACAACGCCGGTGATTTGATCAGCGATCTCCAGCTGATCTACAACAAGGCACGTCAGGCCGCGATCACCCAAGAGATCTCGGAAATCGTCGGCGGCGCTGCCGCGGTTTAACGGTTCAAATATTCAGAGGAACCAGCTATGAGTAGCGGACGTATCGTTCAAATCATCGGCGCCGTGATCGACGTGGAGTTTCCACGCGATCAGGTCCCGGGTATCTATGACGCTTTGAAAGTGCAAAGCGTCGAAACCACCCTGGAAGTCCAGCAACAGCTTGGCGACGGCGTGGTTCGTACAATTGCAATGGGTTCCACCGAAGGCTTGAAGCGCGGACTGGACGTTAGCAACACTGGCGCAGCCATCTCCGTTCCGGTCGGTAAAGCGACCCTGGGCCGGATCATGGATGTACTTGGTAATCCGATCGACGAAGCTGGCCCAATCGGCGAAGAAGAGCGTTGGGGCATTCACCGTCCCGCACCGTCTTTCGCTGAACAGGCAGGCGGCAACGATCTGCTGGAAACCGGCATCAAGGTTATCGACCTGATCTGCCCGTTTGCCAAGGGCGGCAAGGTTGGCCTGTTCGGCGGCGCTGGCGTCGGCAAGACCGTAAACATGATGGAGCTCATTCGTAACATCGCCATCGAGCACAGCGGTTATTCGGTATTTGCTGGCGTGGGTGAGCGTACTCGTGAAGGTAACGACTTCTATCACGAGATGAAGGACTCTAATGTTCTCGACAAGGTAGCCCTGGTCTACGGTCAGATGAACGAGCCGCCAGGTAACCGTCTGCGCGTGGCATTGACCGGCCTGACCATGGCCGAGAAGTTCCGTGACGAAGGTAACGACGTTCTGCTGTTCGTCGACAATATCTACCGTTACACCCTGGCCGGTACCGAAGTATCCGCACTGCTCGGCCGTATGCCGTCGGCGGTGGGCTATCAGCCGACTCTGGCCGAAGAAATGGGCGTTCTGCAGGAGCGCATCACTTCGACCAAGAACGGCTCGATCACCTCGATTCAGGCCGTATACGTGCCTGCGGACGACTTGACCGACCCGAGCCCGGCGACCACCTTCGCCCACCTGGACGCCACCGTTGTACTGTCGCGTGACATTGCCTCGCTGGGTATTTACCCGGCGGTCGATCCGCTCGACTCGACTTCGCGCCAGCTGGACCCGAACGTGATCGGCAACGAACACTACGATACCGCTCGCGGCGTTCAGTATGTTCTACAGCGCTACAAAGAGCTGAAGGACATCATTGCCATCCTGGGTATGGACGAGTTGTCGGAAACCGACAAGCAGCTTGTGTCCCGCGCGCGTAAAATTCAGCGTTTCCTGTCGCAGCCGTTCTTCGTGGCGGAAGTTTTCACTGGCTCTCCAGGGAAGTACGTTTCGCTGAAAGACACCATCGCAGGCTTCAAGGGCATCCTCAACGGCGACTACGATCACCTTCCAGAACAAGCGTTCTACATGGTTGGTGGTATCGAAGAAGCCATCGAGAAAGCCAAGAAACTGTAATCCTTGCGCCCGGGGACGGGCGCTCACCAAGCGGCGAGGCTGGCGACATGCCAACCTCGCTGTTTGATACGTGAGGCTAGATATGGCTATGACAGTCCATTGCGATATCGTCAGCGCAGAAGGCGAGATCTTTTCCGGTCTGGTCGAGATGGTGATTGCCCATGGCAACCTCGGTGACATCGGTATTGCTCCAGGCCATGCGCCGCTGATTACTGACCTGAAGCCGGGTCCGATTCGTCTGACCAAGCAAGGTGGCGAAACAGAGGTGTTCTACATCTCTGGCGGATACCTGGAAGTTCAACCAAACATGGTCAAGGTACTTGCCGACACTGTGCAGCGTGCCAGTGATATCGACGAGGCGTCTGCTCTAGAAGCGGTCAAGGCTGCTGAAAAGGCCCTGAACCAGAAAGGCGCGGAGTTCGATTACGGTTCCGCTGCGGCACGTCTGGCCGAGGCCGCGGCGCAATTACGGACGATTCAACAGATGCGTAAGAAGTTCGGCGGCTAAGCCACCGGCGTCTTCATCGTAACTAATTAAAAGGGTAGCCTTGGCTACCCTTTTTTTTATTTTCAGGCCAGGAAAGACTCGTTGCCGTAGTCGGTCACGCACGGGCCATGATTGTTCAGGATCTGCCATGTCACTCGATATCGTCATTCTCGCCGCTGGCCAGGGCACCCGCATGCGCTCCGCTTTGCCTAAGGTGCTTCATCCGGTTGCCGGACAGTCCATGCTTGGTCATGTCATCGATACCGCGCGCATGCTGGAGCCCAAGGCTATTCACGTGGTGATCGGCCACGGCGCGGAACAAGTTCGTGATCGCCTGGCTGCGGAAGACCTGAACTTCGTTGTGCAGGCCGAACAGCTCGGGACCGGCCATGCCGTTGCTCAGGCATTGCCAGCCATTTCGGCCGAGCGGGTGCTGATTCTCTACGGTGACGTGCCGCTGATCGAGGCGCAGACCCTGGAGCGTTTGCTGAAAAAGGCCGACCCCCAGCAGCTCGCCTTGCTCACCGTCGATCTCGCCGACCCGACCGGCTATGGTCGTATCGTCCGTGATGCGCAGGGCGCTGTGCAGGCGATCATCGAGCACAAGGATGCGTCGGTTGAGCAGAAGCTCATCCGCGAAGGCAATACCGGAATCCTCGCGGTGCCTGGCGATCGACTTGGCGATTGGCTGGGGCGCCTCTCCAACAGCAACGCGCAGGGTGAGTATTACCTGACCGACGTGATCGCCATGGCTGTGGCTGACGGTCTGGTCGTCGCCACCGAACAGCCGCTCGACGCAATGGAAGTACAGGGCGCCAATGACCGCATCCAGCTTGCAGAATTGGAACGTCATTACCAGCAGCGTGCGGCTCATCGCTTGATGGCCCAGGGCGTCACGCTGCGCGATCCCGCCCGCTTCGATCTGCGCGGCGAGGTGACAGTAGGCCGTGATGTGCTGATCGACGTGAACGTGATTCTGGAAGGCCGGGTGGTGATCGAGGATGGCGTCGAGATCGGCCCCAACTGCGTGATTCGCAACAGCACCTTGCGCCGCGGCTCGGTGGTCAAGGCCAACAGCCATCTGGAAGGCGCCGAATTGGGCGAAGGCGCCGATTGCGGGCCGTTCGCACGTTTGCGCCCCGGTGCGATGCTAGGCGCCAATGCGCATGTCGGTAACTTCGTAGAAGTGAAGAATTCCCGTCTGGGCGAGGGCGCGAAGGCGGGCCATCTGGCCTATCTCGGTGATGCCGAAATCGGTGCGCGGACAAACATTGGTGCCGGTACCATCACCTGCAACTACGATGGCGCCAACAAGTCCCGCACGGTCATGGGCGAGGATGTCTTCATCGGCTCCAACAGCTCGTTGGTTGCTCCGCTGACCCTGGGTGATGGCGCCACCACAGGCGCTGGCTCGGTGATCACGGCGGATGTGCCGGCCGCCACCCTGGCGCTCGGGCGGGCTCGGCAGGTGTCGATCCAGGGCTGGCAGCGTCCGCAGAAGTCTCGCAAGTAATCCTGCGACGACGAGTGCCCCGCGCGCTTGGCGCGCTGCGACTTTTTCCCGATGGGCACTCAAGAGATCGTACATCTGGCCGATCTACCAGGGCATAACGACAAAGGAAGCGATCATGCCCTCCCTGACCCGCCTGTCCATCCAGTGGAAGATCACTCTTCTGGCTGGCCTCTGCCTGCTGCTCATCGTTGGCCTGTTGGTCGGCGCTTCACTCTATCAATCGCGTCAGGCGGTGGCTCTGGTCAGTGCCTCGAGCAGCGCCATGCTCGAGGAGTCCGCGCGTAGCAATCTGCAGGCGCGTGGCCTGGCGCAGGCCCTGCGCATCGAACGCCAGTTCAACGATGCCTATCAGTACGGTCAGGGCTTCGTCCGGCAGGTGCTGTCGCTGCGTGAACAGTCCATCGAGCGCATGTCCAACGCCTTCGAGGTTCGTGAGGATCTGCATCGGCAGATCAAGAGTGCGCTGCAAGCCAATCCCGACCTGATCGGCCTGTACGTGGTGTTCGAAACCGACGCGCTGGACGATAAGGATGGCATGTTCATCGGTAACGAAGAGATGGGCGGCAATGACAGCGGCCGCTTCTCGCTGTATTGGTCGCAGCGCTCACCTGGCCAGCTCAATGCTGAGACTATAAGCGAGCCGATGCTCGCCGATACCTCCCCGAGCATCAGTGGCGCACCCTACAACGCCTGGTACAGCTGCCCACGCGACAGCGCCCGAGTCTGTTTGCTCGATCCTTATTTCGACGAGGTGGAAGGCCAGCCGTTGCTGATGACCAGCGTTGCCTTTCCCATGATCGAAGATGGCAAGGTGATCGGCGTGGTAGGGGTCGATATCAGTCTGGCCTCGCTGCAGCAGCATAGTCAGCAAGCACATCAGGAGCTGTATCAGGGCGAAGGTCACTTGAGTGTGATCAGCCCGGCCAAGCTGTTGGCCGGCCACAGCCGCGATGCCGGCCTGCTCGGCAAGCCGCTGAGTACCGCCTTCAATGGCGATAGCGAGGCGATCAGCCGCGCTGTCGATAGCGGTCAGAAAGCGCTGCTCGAAAATGGTGACATGCTGCGGGTGTTGCAGCCTGTCCAGCCGATCCCCGAACTCAAGCCCTGGGCAATTCTACTGGAAGTGCCGAAGCAGGTCCTGCTTGGCCCGGCCCTGCGTCTTGAACAGACGCTGCATGCGCAAAGCCGTCAGGACAGCATGATCGCCTTGGCCATCGGTCTTGGTGCCGTGCTGTTGGGTCTGGCGCTGATGTGGCTGACCGCGCGTGGCGTCACCCGACCCATCGAAGGGGTCGCGGCGATGCTCAAAGATATCGCCAGCGGCGAGGGCGATCTCACCCGCCGGCTGGAATACACCCGCGAAGACGAACTGGGTGCGCTGGCCGGTTGGTTCAATCGCTTTCTCGACAAGCTGCAGCCGACCATCGCGGATGTGAAGCGCTCGGTTCAAGATGCGCGCAGCAGCGCCGACCAGTCTGCCGCCATCGCGACACAGACCAGCGCGGGCATGCAGCAACAGTTCCGCGAAGTCGATCAGGTGGCGACGGCGTCGCAGGAAATGAGTGCGACCGCGCAGGATGTCGCGCGCAACGCCGCGCAAGCGGCTGAAGCGGCACGCGGTGCGGATCAGGCCACTCATGAAGGGCTGAGCGTGATCGATCACACCACGCACAGCATTGGTAGCCTCGCCGACGAGCTTAACCATGCGATGACTCAGGTCGAAAGCCTGGCCGCCAGCAGCGAACAGATCGGGTCGGTGCTCGAGGTCATCCGCGCAATCGCCGAGCAGACCAACCTGCTGGCACTCAATGCCGCTATCGAGGCTGCACGAGCAGGCGAGGCCGGACGCGGCTTCGCCGTGGTGGCCGATGAGGTGCGCAGCCTGGCTCGGCGTACCCAGGAATCCATCGAAGAGATTCGCCAGGTCATTGAGCGTTTGCAGAGCGGCACCCGCGAAGTGGTGACGGCAATGCAGGACAGTCGCAGCCAGGCCCAGGGCAGCGTCGATCAAGTAGGAAATGCGGTTGCGGCGCTGCGCAAGATTGGCGACGCGGTGGCAGTGATTTCCGACATGAACCTGCAGATCGCAAGTGCGGCCGAAGAGCAGAGTGCAGTAGCGGAAGAAATCAACCGCAACGTGGCGGGCATTCGTGACGTCACCGAATCGCTTTCCGGACAGGCCGACGAGTCGGCACGGGTCAGTCAGGCGCTCAACCAGTTGGCCAACCATCAACAGAGCCTGATGAGCTATTTCCGGGTCTGATGCCCGAACGGGAGTTGACGGAGCCAACAGATTAGGTTTTGATTCGCGGAATTAACTTTCGAATCGAAACTTAAGCATGTCGAAACGCAACACACCGCAGCGACGTCACGCCATACTCGCCTTGCTCAACGAGCAGGGCGAGGTGAGCGTCGATGAGCTGTCCAGGCGTTTCGAAACCTCCGAAGTCACCATTCGCAAGGACCTCGCTGCGCTGGAAAAGAATGGCCTGCTTCTGCGCCGCTACGGTGGCGCGGTGCCCTTGCCGCAGGAACTCATTGGCGACGGTGTGCAGCCGGTTTCGCCCTGGAAGCAGGCCATCGCCCGCGCAGCCGTTGTCTGCATTCGTGAGCACGCACGCATCATCATCGACAGCGGCACCACCACCGCCGCGATGATCCCCGAACTCGGCCACAAGCATGGCCTGCTGGTGATGACCAATTCGCTGAGTGTGGTCAACGCTCTGCGAGAGCTGGAACACGAACCGACGTTGCTGATGACCGGCGGTACCTGGGATCCGCACTCCGAATCGTTCCAGGGGCAGGTGGCGGAACAGGTACTGCGCTCGTACGATTTCGATCAGCTGTTCATAGGCGCTGATGGCATCGACCTGCAGCGTGGCACTACCACCTTCAATGAATTGCTGGGCCTGTCGCGGGTCATGGCTGAAGTGGCCCGTGAAGTCATCGTGCTCGCCGAATCCGACAAGATCGGTCGGCGGATACCCAATCTGGAGTTGCCCTGGGGCGATATCCACACTCTCATAACGGACGAACGCCTCACCTTCGAGGCGCGTTCAAGCATTCAGGCCCGCGGCGTCAAGCTGATCTGCGTGGCCGTCGAACCCCCTCAGGAGACCTGACCATGTGTGGCATCGTTGGCGCCGTCGCTGAACGCAACATCACCCCAATTCTGCTCGAAGGCCTCAAGCGCCTGGAGTACCGAGGCTATGACAGCGCTGGCGTTGCCGTACTGGATGCCGATGGCAAACTGCATCGCTTGCGTCGCTCCGGCAAGGTCGCCGAACTGGAGCAAGCGCAGGAGCAGGAAAAGCTCACCGGCCGTCTGGGTATCGCCCATACGCGCTGGGCTACCCATGGCGCGCCGTGCGAACGCAATGCCCATCCGCATTTTTCCGGCGAAGATCTGGCCGTGGTGCACAACGGCATCATCGAAAACCACGAAGCCCTGCGTCAGCAGCTCAAAGGGCTGGGTTATGTTTTCGTATCCGATACCGATACCGAAGTCATCGTGCACCTGCTGCGACACAAGTTGGACGAACTCGGTGACCTGACTGTGGCGCTCAAGGCGGCGGTAAAGGAGCTCCATGGCGCCTATGGTCTGGCGGTGGTCAGCGCCAAGCAGCCGGATCGTTTGCTCGCCGCACGCAGCGGCAGCCCGCTGGTGATCGGTCTGGGCATGGGCGAGAACTTTCTCGCATCGGATCAGCTTGCCCTGCGCCAGGTGACCGACCGTTTTATGTACCTGGAAGAGGGCGATATCGCCGAGATCCGCCGCGACAGCGTGCACATCTGGGATGTCGATGGGCAAACCATCGAGCGTGAAAGCGTGCAGTACCACGAGGGCGCGGAAGCCGCGGACAAGGGCGAGTACCGCCACTTCATGCTCAAGGAAATCCATGAGCAGCCCAAGGTGGTGCAACGCACTCTCGAAGGCCGACTCGGTGATCACCAAGTAATGGTGCAGGCGTTCGGCCCACAGGCTGCCGAGCTGTTCGCCAAGGTGCGAAACGTGCAGATCGTTGCCTGCGGTACCAGCTACCACGCCGGTATGGTCGCGCGTTACTGGCTGGAGGAACTGGCCGGCATTCCCTGTCAGGTCGAGGTCGCTAGCGAGTTTCGCTACCGTAAAGTAGTGGTGCAGCCCGACACACTGTTCGTGACCATCTCTCAATCCGGCGAAACCGCGGATTCCCTCGCCGCACTGCGTAACGCCAAGGGGCGTACGGATGAGGAGGGGCGCTACCTCGCTAGCCTGGCGATCTGCAACGTTGGAATCAGCTCGCTAGTACGCGAATCCGATCTCACCCTGCTGACCCAGGCCGGACCGGAGATCGGCGTCGCCTCGACCAAGGCTTTCACCACGCAACTGGTCGGCCTGTTGCTCCTGACTTTATCTCTCGGTCAGGTACGCGGTACGTTGGGTGCTGCGATGGAGGCCGAACTGGTAGACGAGCTGCGTCGCCTACCGACGCGCCTGGGTGAGGCGCTGGCGATGGATGCCACGGTGGAGAAGATCGCCGAGCACTTCGCCGAGAAACATCACACCCTATTCCTCGGCCGCGGCGCGCAATACCCGGTGGCGATGGAGGGAGCGCTCAAACTCAAGGAGATCTCCTACATTCATGCCGAGGCCTACCCAGCGGGCGAGCTCAAGCATGGTCCGTTGGCGCTGGTCGACGCGGATATGCCAGTGGTAACCGTGGCGCCGAACAACGAGTTGCTGGAAAAGCTCAAATCCAATCTTCAGGAAGTGCGGGCTCGTGGCGGCGAATTGATCGTCTTCGCTGACCGGGAAGCGGGAATCGAGAACGGCGAGGGCACCTTCATCGTCAGCATGCCGCATATCCATGACGTGCTGGCGCCGATCCTCTACACCTTGCCGCTGCAGTTGCTCTCGTATTACGTCGCGGTGCTGCGCGGCACCGACGTGGACCAGCCGCGTAACTTGGCAAAGTCCGTGACGGTGGAATAATCCGCGGCTACATCTGACCGAAGATGGCTGCGAATAATAAAGATTGACACAAAATAATAAAGTCTGACACAAGTTATTAAAGTCTGACACAATACGTAAACCCCTGTATATACAGGGGTTTCTGTTTCTGGGCTAAGCCGTTTGTCAGGGAGCGGTGCTTGGAATTTTACTAGGAGTACTCTGAATGCCCCTTCGACAGGGATGCTTGGCAGCCCTTAGTTTCCTACAACAATTTTTTTGCTGAATGAGGGGGCCGGTCCAGACGGCCTGAGGAGGGAGGGTGCGAGGTCGTAGATTTGCTTCAAATCAGGATATCGAACGGCACATCGCCAATGGTTTTGGAGCAGGCGCCGGAGCTGACTATGTGCCTTGGTTACGTGTTCAGGATGTCCCTTCGATGGGGCGTTCCTGGAAAATTCAAGGCGTTAAGATCGATCGAATTCATCACCTCTTATCTGATCTTGAACGGGCGTATTTTCTACTCTGTGAGTTTTCGGAGGACGTAGTAGACATCCGCGAGCAGTACCCTCTGCTGCCGTTGGATAGCACCCAGGCAATCGCCAGTGCTATCGGTGTTTGTTATCCAAGGTACAAAGCCACCTCTGTTCCGCTCGTAATGACCACTGACTTTCTGCTCACCGTTAAGCAGCCAAACGGGGACTTCAAGTCCGTTGCTAGAACAATCAAATATCAGCAGGACCTTCAAGGCAAAGACTGTGCTCGCACCTTGGAGAAGCTAGAAGTCGAGAGACGGTTCTGGATGAGCCAAGGCGTAGATTGGAGCATCGTAACGGAGGAGCTGTTTACGCCCGACTTGATCCTGAATCTCGCATTTCTTCGCAAATACGCTAAATTGCCTCGCGCCCTGATGGATGTCTCGCTGCATTCGGAATTTATCGAGATTCTTGAGTCGATAAAGGTTTGCCCATGGTCAACTTCAGAGAGCTTGAGAAAAATTGGCAACCGACTATCCATACCATATAGCGAGGCTCGCGACATTTTCTTTAATTTAATCTGGCGAAAAATTATAAGGCTCAACTTAAGCGGTGCGCCGTTACACCTCAAGTCGCCCTTACCAGATTTCAGCGTTGTCTCCCCCACCGAAATGATCGAGCTGAGTGAGAAGTCGTCATGAACATATCAGTCAATGATGTGTTCGAGCCGGTCACAGAGCTCTCCGCGCTCTCTACTATGGTCAGAGCACTTCACCTAGATGAGAAGAACGATGCGCTGGTTGTCATAGATCTGACTGAGCCTCCCAAGAAGCCCTATTCCATTGGCCTGGAGGAGCTCAAGGTTTCATTGGCGTCGGGCCATACAAAGCCTGTAGTTACGGCTGTGCCAGAATTCCTGCTGGTTTTGGAAGAGGATCTCGACGAGAGCTCTAGACGCGATAGGGACCAAAAATGGGCATTGATCGCCCCGCTTTTGGATCCGGGCTATCCAGGGCAAATATTCTTTCGTGGCGAGATGGGCAGGCTGGTAGGAAATCGTGCTGCTGAAGTAGGCGTGCAGCGTAAGACAATTTATCGTTTGTTATATAGATACTGGTTTTATGGCCAAGTAAGAAATGCGCTTCTAAAAAACTATTCTGCTGTGGGTGTTGGGAGTCGTAATTACTCTGCAGATAAGCGGCCAGGGCGAAAAGCTAAGTACCAAGGGGTGCTAGTCCCTCCTGCAAAATTACTCAGCGAGGTCGATAAGCGATGCATTCGTTTGTCTTACGCACTTTACGCAAAAAATAAGACATCAACGATTCGTAGTGCTTACGACAAAATGCTGAGGAACTTCTACTCGGAAAAAGAGCTTTCCAAAAACGCCGAGAACCGAGTCCGCTTGCTCCCTGAATCTGAGATCCCGACATTCAACCAGTTCGATTATTGGGGCAAGCAATTTTTTGATGAGATCGAAACCGATCGTGGGCGTAAGGGTATGAGGAAGTGGCTTAAGGATTGCCGCCCGTTATCCGGTACCGTCCGCGATTGGCTTCGAGGGCCCTGTCATCAATTCGAAATCGACGCGACCATCGCCGACATTTACCTGGTTAACAGTTACTCCCGAAGGATGCTCATCGGCCGTCCCGTGGTGTACATCGTGGTCGACAGTTTCTCGGGAATGATTGTTGGCCTGTATGTCGGTCTTGAGGGGCCTAGCTGGAACGGGGCTCGGCAGGCACTGTTCAACGCATTTACCTCCAAGGTGGAATTTTGTGCGCAGAACGGCGTTGATATCAGGCCTGAGGATTGGGACTGTCATCACCTGCCGCATCAGATCTATGCCGACAGAGGTGAAATGCTGGGGGCTGCTGCTGAGGGCCTCGCGGCTGGCCTGGGTATCGATATGGGGACAGCTCCTCCGTATCGACCAGATTGGAAGCCCATGGTCGAGAGTCGCTTCGGCATTCTGAATGATTTAACCGGTATTAGGTGGCTCCCCGGCGGCGTAGCGGCCCGAGAAAAGGAACGGGGCGATCGTGATTATCGGCTCGACGCGACGCTGAATCTGAAGGAGTTCACCCAGATAATCATCGAGTGCATCCTCCACTACAACCGCTATCACCGGCAGCCAAATCGACTTACCCAGGCGATGATGAACGATGGCGTGGAACCCACCCCGATGGAGATCTGGAGGTGGGCGTCGGAGAATGACCTTATCCAACCCAACAAGCGGCCTGACGAGCTGATTTATCTCAATTTGCTGCCTCGGGAAAGGGCCACCGTCCAAAAGGGAGGCGTGTTGTTCCGCGGCATGCATTATCTCTGCGAGATGGCTGTCCAGGAAAACTGGTTCGCAAAATCGCGTCGCAATGGCGTTTGGTCTATTGATTGCTGGTTTGATCCGAACTCCGCAGCGCACATCTGGATCAAGGGCGAGAACAAGGAGTTCCTGCGCTGCGACCTGCGACGGTCGGATGCCAAGTATGCAAATTATCGCTCGGACGAGGTCTACGATCTTCTGGAGGCCTACAGGCAGTTACCACCAACTCATAAACGCGCCGAACTAGAAAGCCGGGTAGGTTTGGTCGCTACGGTTGAGCAAATTGTCGGCAATGCAATGGACGAGAGAAAGCTTGAACCAGCAGCCCGCTCTAAGGCTGAAGCGTTGGCGAATATACGCGACAATCGTGCGGAAGAGCGGCTGCTGGAGCGAGAGCACGCCACTGTACCTGACGGTGTACGTGCGGAACCCGTTCAACCTGATGCACAGAGTCCTGCTATCGCCCGAGATTCATACGCTGGATCCCGCACCGCGCAGGTTATCGATCTGCTCAAAAGAGTTCGACCGGGGCAGAACAAATGAGAGGCGCTAAAGCTCTTGCGAGCTATACGAAGCAGGCCATCACTGAATACGCGGGAAACCCGCTGATCGAAGCGTTGCCACCAATTCTTGACGAAGCTGCGGCCGCCGAGCTGATATCAAATTTTCCCAAGCCGGTAACACCTGAGGAGCTTGAGCTCGACGGGGCGATGCGGATTCACTGTATTGATCGCTTGAGGACGGTTGTGCAGCCGTTTCTGCTGCATCTGGAACTAGAGTCCCTGCTATCACTGCTGATCCGCCGCGGATATGTCGGCCGCAATCCAACCAGCGCCTCCACGGTCAGGCACCTGCACTCCTTGTCAGGGGCTCAGCGCTATCACGATGCGTTCAAGTCGACAGCTGACTCCTTCAGCGTTGTGGGCCTGAGTGGTATCGGGAAGTCCACTGCACTGCATGCCATTTTGAGCCTTTACCCTCAGACGATCCGGCATGAGCGTTATGAGGGTCAGCAATTCGTCCACACCCAGATCACCTGGCTCAAGCTCGATTGTCCGCGAGATGGCTCGCTGGCTGGATTTTGTCAGCAGTTCTTCCACGCGGTCGGCCAGGCATTGGGCGACCAGGATTATCACAGGCGCCACCGGCACCGAAACATCAACGATGCGCTTCAACAGATGGAACAGGTAGCCAGCACGTTTTTTATCGGCGCCTTGCTCATTGATGAGCTGCAAAATCTTCACCTGGCGAAGACAGGGGGTAAGGAAAGCATGCTGAATTTCTTCCTCCATCTGGTGAACAACATCGGTATCCCGGTCGTGTTCATCGGCACGAATTCGATGATCAGTCTGTTCTCGGACGTAATGCGTGTCGCTAGGCGTAGTTGCGGTGGGGGAATGATAGAGTTCAAGCGCTTCGAGAAGGAGGATGACGAGTGGCGTTTTTTGGTTGAGAACCTTTGGAGCTATCAGTGGTGCAAGCAGGCGGCTGAACTGACTCCTGAGATCTTCGACGCTTTGTACGAGCACACCCAGGGCGTGACTGACTTCTTAGTTAAGTTATTGGTGCTGAGCCAGCGCTATGCCATTCAGAGTGGCTCCGAGTGTCTGACTGCCGAGATGATCGTCAAAGTAAGCAACTCCAAGATGCAAATACTCAGGCCAGCGCTATCGGCTCTGCGCAGTCGCGATCCCAGTCGCATGCGCAAGTTCGACGACCTGCTTCCCATTGAGGAGCAGCTGATGGAAATGATGGCGTTCAATGGACTTGGGCGGGCTGACCGTCTTGCTTTGCTTCGAGGTGTGACCCCGTCTGCACGGTCAAACACCGCGGTAACAGAAGCTGCTGTGAAGAAATCCGCTGCGCCTGCAGCAGTTGCCGTTGGGTCTTCGCAAGCGAAGGCGTTCAGTGAGCATCCTGACACTGAATCGCCCCTAGTTTCGTAGACACCTCCAGGCCTCATAATACGGCCCACTA
>NZ_CEXBBO010000025.1:0-74418 GCF_982611455.1 Stutzerimonas sp. | reverse complement strand
TCGGCAGGGGCTGAAGTCAGCCAGAAATACACAACTACTTCAGACCATCCTTAACTCCGCCGCGAATAGCTTCAGCGAAACGAATATACGCATATGAATTAAAAGTTTTATTTTATACGTATGCGGAGTAACCTTCGCTTAGGTGCAATAACCAGGCGGAGCTGAAGATGAAACTCGAACAGGCGGTCAGCAAGCCGGATATCGCCTCGCCCGAAGCTGGGCGAGTGGCGCTGACGTTCTTTTTCAATCTGATGGGATTGTGGAATTGCAGCGCCGAACAACAACGGGTGCTCTTGGGTTCGGTGGGCAATACCACTTACTTCAAATACAAGAAACTTCCAGAAGTTCGTCTGCCGCGAGACACCTTGGAGCGGATTTCTTACTTGATGGGAATCCACAAGGCGCTGCGCATCATTTTCAGCAATCAGGCCGAGCGGGGCTATGAGTGGGTGCACAAGCCCAATGACGCGGCACCTTTCAATGGCACTAGTGCGCTCGCTTACATGCTCGGCGGTCAGGTAGTGGATCTGGCGGATGTACGCCGCTATCTCGACGGAGTTCGTGGTTGATGTCGCGGCAGGAGGTTCTGCCGGGCTGGCGCAAAGCGTACAGGTTGATCAATAGCTCGTTTCCGCCCTTGTCCGTGTTCGAAGACACCCTGAGCCCGGACGATCTGGACATCGCCTTCGCCCTGGAAGCCATGACCAACGACCGCCTGCGCGAGGAAGCCGACGCGTTGCAGCGCGTCGCGCCGGCCGATCGCGTTAGCGGTCCCGGGTCGACGGCGGTGATGGCTGCATTCACCCATATCGGCAAACTCAGCCGTTTCAGCGACGGCAGCTACGGTGTTTATTACTGCGCCAGCTCGGTCGATGCAGCTATTGCCGAAACCAAGTTTCATCAAGAGCGTTTTCTTGCAGCGACTCGCGAGGCGAACGTGGAAATCACCATGCGCGCCTACGTGAACAAAGTGGTCAAGCCGCTCATTGACGTGCGCGACATGCCCGAGCTGCATCAACCCGATCCGACTGCCTATGGCAACAGCCAGACGTTCGCGCGTGAGCACCGTGACGGCAAAACCTGGGGGTTGCTATATCGGAGTGTGCGACTGGAAGGGCATGAATGCGTCGCTGCGTTCCGCCCGCAGGCGGTCTCGCTACCTGTTCAGGGGTCGCATTTCCGGTACGTCTGGGATGCCAGGGCAGGTGCCATTACGCATGTCCTCGAGATCAGCGAGGTGAAGGTCTGATCCATTGCGGTGCGGTGGTCTGATCCTGTTCAAGTGCTGCCGCGGCTTGGCTGGTACCCTGTTGATCAAGCCTCTGCAACCGTTTGGCGGATATCCAGCCGGGCTGCTCCAGAAAACCCTGATTCGTACGATGAACTGACATAACGGGGACGTGCTGTATATCAGCGCGGTTTGTTCGCGGTACCGGCTGGGCTAAGGTAAGATGGCACTTTGCCTTCATTGATCATTGGCCACGTTTAGCAGCCTTTTTCCAGGAATCCAGGCCATGCTGGTTGGTAGCTATAACAACATCCTCGTGTTTTTCTCGTTCGTTGTCGCTGTGCTTGCTTCCTATACCGCGCTGGACATGGCTGGACGGGTTGCAACGGCCGAAGGTCGCGCCGCCCGATTGTGGTTGGTCGGCGGCGCGTTCTCCATGGGGTTGGGTATCTGGTCCATGCATTTCATTGGCATGCTGGCCTTCAGTCTGCCTATTCCGCTTGGCTATGATCCGCTGATAACCGCCGGTTCACTGGTCATTTCCATCGCGGCGTCGGCAATCGCGCTCTGGCTTGTTTGCCAGCGGGCACTGCCCTGGATGCGTCTGGCGCAGGGCGCGATCCTGATCGGCTCTGGCATTGCTGCGATGCACTACAGCGGTATGGCCGCGCTGCGCATGCAGCCGGGCATCGTCTACCACGCCGGCTGGCTGATAGCTTCGGTGGTGGTGGCGATTCTGGCATCCGCTGCTGCGCTGTGGCTGGCATTTCGCCTGCGCGCTAACGTGTCGCATCTGAAGCTTTGGCGAGGAATGGCTGCGTTGGTGATGGGGCTTGCGATTGCCGGTATGCACTACACCGGAATGGCTGCGGCGAGCTTCCCCGAAGGCAGTTTCTGCAGTGCTTCCAATACCGGCGTGGACACCAACTGGCTGGCACTGCTGGTGATCGTTCTGACCTTGGGCGTGCTGGCTATTACGCTGATCGTCTCGGTTTTGGACGGCCGCTTGCAGGCGCGTACCTCGATACTGGCCAGTTCGCTGGAAAAGGCCAATAGCGAACTGATCCAACTCGCGCTGCATGACAACCTGACCCGGCTGCCCAACCGCCTGCTGCTAGAGGATCGTCTGAGTCAGTCGCTCAAGATCGCCCAGCGCGAGCGCTCCAGCTTTGCCGTGATGTTCATGGACCTGGACGGTTTCAAGGCCGTCAACGATGCGTATGGTCACCACATCGGTGATGAGCTGCTGGTGAGCGTTACCGACCGGTTGCGTTCGTGCATTCGTGCCCAGGACACGTTGGCGCGGCTTGGTGGGGACGAGTTCGTGTTGCTGGCATCGATTACTGGTCCAGATGACGCGGCGACACTGGCCCACAAGTTGGTGCAAAGCATCGACGAATCTTTTTTGCTGTCGCGCTATGAATTGCGTGTTTCGCTCAGCATTGGCATCGCGGTATATCCGGGTGACGGCGAGATCGAGCGTGATCTGTTGCTGCATGCCGATGCGGCCATGTACCACACCAAAAGCGCCGGCCGGAACGGCTACAGCTTCTTTGAAGCATCGATGAATGCCAACGCCGCCGAGCAGCTACAGCTATTGCATGATCTGAGATTGGCCGAATCGCACGGTGAGCTGCGCCTGCATTACCAGCCGAAATTCGAGGCGCCGGCTGGTCCCGTGCGAGGCTTCGAGGCGCTGTTGCGCTGGGAACACCCACAACGTGGCTTGCTCTACCCTGACGAATTTTTGCCCCTGGCTGAAAAAACCGGCCTGATCGTACCGATGGGCAAATGGGTGCTGGACGAGGCGTGCCGACAACTACACGAATGGCATCTGCAGGGCTTCAGCCACTGGACCATCGCGGTCAACCTGTCCGCCGTGCAATTCGAGCAACCGGATCTGCTTGGTGTGGTGGCCGAAGCCATCGGTCGCCATTCCATCCCGCCGGCGATGCTGACCATCGAAGTCACCGAAACCGTGGCGATGCGCAATCCGGAAACGACCATCGGAACGCTGGAAAGGCTCACAGAGCTTGGCGTCAAGGCGTCCATCGACGATTTTGGTACGGGCTATTCGAGCCTCCTCTATCTCAAACGTCTGCCAGCCAGCGAACTGAAGATCGACCGTGCTTTCGTCAAGGAGATGAGCGCTGGCAACGAGGATGCAATGATCGTGTCGGCGATCATTGCGCTGGGCAAGGCGCTGGGGCTGGAAATCGTCGCCGAGGGTGTGGAGACCAAAGAGCAACAGGAATTTCTTACGGGGCTCGGCTGTGAAACGCTGCAGGGCTTCCTGCTCGATCGGCCAATGACAGCTGACCTGATCCTGGAGCGCGTCGGGCAGACGCGGCCAGGGCTGTCGGCAGCCACCGCCGCCGAATCAAAGATATTGGTGCCGAGCTAATCCGTCGGAAAAACTCTGGCCCGCCAGATCCTCAGAACCAGCGGTCGTTGCGCTTGCGGCCGCGGGTCATGGACGGGAGGATCAAGCCAGCCAGCAAGCCTGCGCCGGCGATGCTGCCGCCGTAGACCATGTAGCGCATCAGGACCTGATTATTCTCATCGCCGAGGCGCGCCTCGGCGTCACGCAGTTCTGATTCGGTGGCGGTGAGGGCTTCGTCGAGGGCCTTGCGGCGCGCTTCAAGTTCGTCGATCAGCGCCTTGCGTGAATCCAGCGTCTCCTGCATGCCCAGCACCCGAGCCTTCCAGTTGTCGTCGATGGTTTTCAGTTCCTCGCTGAGTTCGGCGACCTTTTGTTCCAGTTCCGGCAGACGCTCCGCCTGGCCGGGCACCTCTTGTAGATCACTGCTGCGGATCCAGACCCGGTCGCCACTTTCGCCGCGAACCTGGCTGTAGTCGCCCTGGGTGTCGAGCAGTTCGACCTTCTCTCCGGACACAAGGCTGCCAACGATGCGGTAGCCGTCGGTCGGGCCGCTGCGTACGTAGGTGTTCAGGCTGTCGCTGACCCAGCGCTCATTGCTTGCTTGCTGAGCATGGGCCGGCACTATGACCGCCAGCAGAGTACCGAACAGGCCGGCACGGAAAGCCCGGCGCTGCGCGGCGGACCCGGAAACACGGGAAAGAAGTGCAAGGAGATGACGAGATATGGGCATGGTGGTCTTCATGTGGACTGAAAATGAAGGCCCCGGTGAACGGGCCGGATAAATGAACCTGCATGGCAATGTTCCGCCAGCTGACTGCAAACAGGGCAGTCTCAACGCCTTGGGAGACGGCTGTTTCGCGAGGGGGAGATGCTTTCTCCCGGTATGGGCGCATGGCCCGTCACGCCGTCGTCCCTGTAATCCTGCAGCTGAGAGACAGTACGGGGACCGTAAGGTTCACTAAAGATTCATCCAAATGTGCATGGCTGCGTGTGCGATGGCCGAGCGCTCGGCGATCACCGTTTCGCCGTAAAGGCTTTCACAGCAAGCTCACGCGATGCGCGCGGACCATTATTCGTTCCTGCCGAAAACGAGCCTCCAGTGAGGATCGATAGTCCTGCCACCAGGCATGATCGAGCTTCGGCACCATCACTTCGTAGATCACCAGTTCGTCCCGTACGGCATGCTCGCCGTCCTCCAGCCAAAGCCCGTTGGCCGGCGCTCGGGTATAGGCGGTGAGCCCGCCGAAGCGTTCGATCAGCTCGTGGCGAACGTCATTGAAAAGCGCTTTGGGCAGCGGTTGATTGTCGTTGTCGTATAGAGGAAGCAACAGCTGAATCAGAAGCATGGCTGACGTCCGAGAGCGGAATGGCTTCATCCGTTCGACCATAAGCATTGCCCTGTGACGCCCTGAACGATCGACTCGCGCTGGGTGGTGTCGATGGTTGCAAGACGACGCCGTTTCGGAATCTGGATCGACCATGACGGAAGAGGCATTTCAGACGAACGACGGACTCTCGTTGCCAGTCGCGCCCTGGATACTTCACGGCTCGGCATGCCTGTCGTTATGGCGTATTCGAGCTACCGAGTTGCCGGTGGCCGCGGCCGATATTCCTTCCCTCAGTCAATAGCGCATCGGGACGGCCAGACGAGCCGATAGGTGGGTGCGAATTCGACCGGTTCGATGGCTGTCCAACCGCCACAGTTATTGCCTGGAGGTCGTCCAATGGATTCGCCAAGCCCTTCGGTGTTGGCTCTGCAGAAAGCCCAGGACATCACGTCACGCTGGTCGGACGGGGAGCTCGGTGCTGACGAGGCGCAGCATGCGCTCAGATCGTTGTTCGATCAGTGGCAGCCCGGCACGCCGGAAAACGGTATTGATGAACCGCCGAGACCGCCCTCACCGCATCGCGCATCGCCTTTCATGACTGGTTGCAGCGTGGCGAGAATTGCGAGGAGCTGGTGACGCAACTGCGCTGGATTCTCGACCCGTCGAAAGACGGACATGACGATCCTGCACTCAACGTGTACGCGCCGCACCGTCCCTCATCGGCTCAGTAGCACCATCACGGTTATTGCCAGCACCAGCGAAACGCCTTTCCAGAACAGCACCGGGTTGCGCTCCATCAGCGGCGGCCTGGCCTTGTTGAGAAAGGCCTGGTTGGGTTGGCGCAATTCGAACACAAACTCGGACAAGTCCTCGTAGCGCTTGTAAGGGTCGGGGTGCAGTGCCTTGCGCAGCACGTCGTCGATCCATGCCGGCACCTCGCGATCATGTTCGCGGATCGGGCTGTAGCTGAGTTTGTTCTGCGCCGCGCGGGTGCGACTGCGGGAAACCGCGGTGCCGTAGGGCAGCTGGCCGGTGAGCATTTGATACGTAATGACCGCCAGCGAGAACATATCCGAGCGGGGCGTACCGCTTTCACCCAAGAAGTACTCCGGCGCGGTGTATTGAGCGGTGCCGAGCAGATCGCCGCGTTCGATGGGTGAAGCAATTTCCATGATGCCAGCGACACGGGTCGAGCCGAAGTCGATGATTTTCACCGTGCCGGTGGCGTCGATCATGATGTTCTCTGGACGCAGGTCCTGGTGCAGCATCTCCAGTCGGTGGAAGGCGCGAAGCCCCTTGGCGACCTGCTCGACGATGCCACGGACCGTTTCCAGGTCCGGCTTGGGGTGATCGATCATCCACTGCGTCAGCGTCTGGCCTTCAACGAACTCGCTGACGCTATAGAGAAAGTTGCGCTTGCGGGTCTGCAGGCACGGTTTGACCACGTAAGCGCTTTCGATGCGCCGCGCGACCCATTCTTCGGTCAGAAAACGTTCGAGGTACTGCACGTCCCGCTGCAGGTCGATTGACGGCGTCTTGATGATTACCGGCGTCTGGCTGTCGTCGTCGGTTGCCAGGTAAACGTGACTGCGGCTACTGGCGTGCACTTCGCGAACAATGGTGTAGCCGTCGAACTCGGCCCGCGCCTCGAGAATGGGCGGGAAGGGCAGTTCAGTTAGCTGCTGGTAGAGCTCGTCGGCGGCCTGCAACGGCAGCGCATCGATGCGCAGGATCTGCACCGTGAGGTTGTCGTCGCTGCCCTGTGTCAGCGCCTGGGCGACGATTTCCCGCGCGGCTGCATCGAGATCATCCGGGCAGCGCGCGATAGCCTCGAGCATGAACGACGCACTGACGAATTCGTAGACGCCATCGGTTGCCAGGATAAAAGTGTCGCCCACCTCGAGCTGTTCGGCGCGATAGTCCAGGTCCAGCTGTGGATGGATGCCCAGCGCTCGGCTCAAGTAACTCTTGTCTTCCGAAACCCACATCCGATGATCATTGGTCAGCTGTTCCAGCGCATTGCCCAGGACGCGATAGATGCGTGAGTCGCCAGCATGGAAAAGATGTGCAGTGGTCGACTTGATGACTATGGCGCTGAAGGTGCAGACGTAGCCGCGATCTTTGTCGTAGCGGTAAGGGCTTTGCTGGCTTTGCGCATGCAGCCAGGAGTTGGTTGCCATCAGCACGCGTTGCGCGGAATTCTTTACTGTCCAGGATTCGGAAGTGCAGAAATAGTCGGCAAAGAAACCGGTGACCGCCGATTCGCTGGCGATATGGCTGACGGAGCTGCTGCTGATGCCATCCGCGAGGGCGATGGCGATGCCCTTGCTGCTCAGCTGCGGTTCTTTGGGAATGTAGACGCCGTGGAAATCCTGATTGCTTTCCTTGCGTCCCTTGTCGGTGTGTTGGCCCACCGAGACTTTGAGTTGATTGCTCATTTGCTTAATCGGGCGGGCTCTCGGCGATGGGGTGTTGGGATAGACGGATGGTTGGAGACAAGGAAAGATCGCCGATTGGCCGGCCATCGCGACCCCTCACCCCAGCCCTCTCCCCAAAGGGGCGAGGGGGCAGTCCGAGCTGGCTGGACCGGATGTGGCTGATCCGCAGATGCGTAGAAGTTATCACCCAGGTGTGCTCTGTGGCGGCAGGCTTGTCTCCCTCTCCCCTTGGGGAGAGGGCTGGGGTGAGGGGAAGGCGGAGTGCACTGCGTTCCATTTGACCACCTTTCCCTACACCCCGGCGCCTGCCAGGCCCGCACCGAGCCCGATCGCCTCAGCGCACCAGCGCACGCTTTGGCGCGGTCTTGATATGAGTGGTGTAGAGCGTCAGGCCAGTGAATGCCAGACCGCCAACCAGATTGCCCAGTGCCGTGGGTATTTCGTTCCAGATCATGTAGTCCATGATCGAGAAGTCACCGCCCATGATCATCGCCGATGGAAACAGGAACATGTTCACCACCGAATGCTCGAAGCCCATGTAGAAGAACAGCATCACCGGCATCCACATGGCGATGGCCTTACCACCCACAGTGGTGGAGATCATGGCACCCACCACGCCCATCGACACCATCCAGTTGCACAGCATGCCGCGCAAGAAGATCGTCGCCCAGCCGGCCGCGCCGAACTCTGCATAGCCTAGGGTCCGTGCTTCGCCAATGTGCGAGATTTTTTCGCCGATCACGCCTGGATCGCTCGCAAAACCGGTGGTAAAGACGAAGGCCATCATGAACGCTACCGTCAGCGCGCCGGCGAAGTTGCCGACGAATACCAAACCCCAGTTGCGCAGCACGCCCTTGACGGTCACGCCTGGCCGTTTATCGAGCAGGGCCAGCGGTGCCAGTACGAAGACTCCGGTGAGCAGATCGAAGCCCATCAGATAAAGCATGATGAAACCGACCGGGAACATCACCGCGCCCAGCAATGGCGAGCCGGTCTGGACAGTGACGGTAACCGCAAATACGGCAGCCAGCGCCAGAATCGCACCGGCCATGAATGCTCGAATCAAGGTATCCCGCGTGGACATGAATATCTTGGACTCGCCCGCGTCGACCATCTTGGTGACGAATTCCGAAGGAACGATGTAGGACATTTTTCGGTTCTCTGGTTGTGTTGGCAAAGCAGGCTGGGCCTGCTGTTGGCGTATCGCTATCCGTTGTGCCGCCGCGGTCAGACCGCGGCGATTTCCACCGCATCGCCATTGAGGCGTACTGGCCACACCTGCAATTGCTGTTCCGGATATTCCAGGCAGCTGCCATCGGCCAGGCGGAAGTGCTGCTTGTAGAGCGGCGAGGCGATCACCAGGTCGCCCTTGAGCTGCCCGAGAATGCCGCGGCCGATGACATTGGCACCTGATTTAGGATCCTTGTTGGCGATGGCGAAAACCTGCTCGCCAGTCTCCGTATCAGGCAGGTGAAACAGCGCCACCTGCTCGCCATCGATCCAGGCCACCACGCCGGAATTGGCGACCAGGTCGCGGCGGCTGCACAGTGCTCGCCAGTTGGCGGACTCACTCGGTTGCATGCGTACAGCGTTGGGCTGGCTCATCAGAGCACCTCCTCGGTTACGGGAATCAGGTGAAGTTCGGATGCGTGTACGGGACGGCGCTGACCGCGTTCCTTGACGAAATGGATGTCCGGATCGCCGCGCTGGTCGTTGACGAAGGTGCGGAAGCGCTTGAGCTTTTCCGGATCATTGATGGCGTTGGCCCATTCGCACTCGTAGCGGTCGACCACCAACTGCATCTGCGCTTCCAGCTCGGCAGCCAGCCCCAGGCTGTCTTCGATGACGACTTGCTTCAGATAGTCGAGGCCGCCTTCGAGCGATTCGCGCCACACCGAGGTGCGCTGCAGCTTGTCCGCGGTGCGGATGTAGAACATCAGGAAGCGGTCGATGTAGCGCACCAGGGTTTCGTCATCGAGATCGGTGGCGAACAGCTCGGCGTGGCGCGGACGCATGCCGCCGTTGCCGGACACATACAGGTTCCAGCCGTTTTCGGTGGCAATCACGCCGATGTCCTTGCTTTGCGCTTCGGCGCATTCGCGGGTGCAGCCGGAGACGCCGAACTTGATCTTGTGCGGCGAGCGCAGGCCCTTGTAGCGGTCCTCCAGGCGCAGCGCCATGCCGACGCTGTCCTGCACGCCGTAGCGGCACCAGGTGCTGCCGACACAGGATTTCACCGTGCGCAGAGATTTGCCGTAGGCGTGACCCGTCTCGAAACCGGCCTCGATCAGCTCGCCCCAGATATCCGGCAGCTCGTGCAGCTGGGCGCCGAACAGATCGATACGCTGGCCGCCGGTGATCTTGGTGTAGAGGTCGTATTTCTTGGCGACAGCGCCGAGGGCGATCAGCTTGTCCGGGGTGATCTCACCGCCAGCGATGCGCGGCACCACCGAGTAGGTGCCGTTCTTCTGCATGTTCGCCATGAAGGTGTCGTTGGTGTCCTGTAGCGCAACCAGCTGAGGATCGGTGATCGGCTGGTTCCAGCAGGACGCGAGGATCGAGCCCACCGCCGGCTTGCAGATGTCGCAGCCGGTGTGACCGCGACCGTGCCTGGCCAGCAACTCTTCGAAACTGATGATGCCTTCGACGCGAACGATGCCGTACAGCTCTTGACGAGTGTGGGCGAAATGTTCGCAGACGCTCTTGTCGACTTCGACGCCTCGGGCCGTCAGCTCGTGTTCGAAAACCTGTTTGAGCAGCGCACTGCAGCCCCCGCAACCGGTGCCGGCCTTGGTCGCCGCCTTCAGTTCGCCGAGGTCGGTGATGCCGGCGTCCACCTGGCAGCACACCGCGCCCTTACTGACGTTGTGGCAGGAGCAAATTGTGGCGGTGTCCGGCAGGGCATCGGCACCCAGCGTCGGCGCGCCATCGGACAGGGGCAGGATCAGGCTGGACGGATCAGCCGGCAGCTTGATGCCGTTCTGCGCGTATTGCAGCAGGGTGTCGTAATAACTGTTGTCGCCGATCAGCACGGCGCCGATGACGCGCTTGCAGTCTTCGGACAGCACCAGACGGCGGTAGCTGGCGTTGGCTTCGTCGATGAAACGGTAGCTCTTGGCGCCAGGCGTGGCGGCATGGGCATCACCGATGGAGCCGACGTCGACACCGAGCAGCTTGAGCTTGGTCGACATGTCCGCGCCGCTGAAAAGCTGGTGCGGTTCGCCGGTGAGCAGGGCGGCGACGTTGCGCGCCATGGTGTAGCCCGGCGCGACCAGGCCGAAAACCATGCCGTTCCAAGAGGCGCACTCGCCTATCGCGAAAATCGACGGATCGCTGGTGCGGTAGTCGGCGTCGATCACTATGCCGCCGCGCGGTGCGATTTCCAGGCCTGCGCTGCGGCCGAGGGCGTCCTGCGGGCGGATGCCGGCGGAGAAGACGATGAGGTCGGTTTCCAGATACTCACATCTACCATCAGCGCCATCGTTGAAGTTCATCCGATAGGCATATTCCTCACCGATGACGATTTCCTGGGTAGCGCGGGACAAATGGACGCCAACGCCCAGCGCTTCGATGCGGGCCTTGAGCGCCGCGCCGCCCTCAACATCCAGTTGCACTGGCATCAGGCGGGGGGCGAATTCAACGACATGGGCTTCGAGACCGAGGGATTTCAGTGCGTTGGCCGCCTCCAGACCGAGCAAGCCGCCACCGACCACCACACCGCGTTTGGCGTTGCTGGCGGCGGCGCGGATGGCATCCAGATCATCGAGGGTGCGGTAGACCAGGCGCGAATTACCTTCGGCACCCGGAATCGGCGGTACGAACGGGTAGGAACCGGTTGCCAGGATCAGGTGGTCATAGGCCTGACGGCCTTCGCTAGTGACCACTTCCTTGCGTTCCCGGTCGATCTCCAGTACTTGCACGCCGAGGTGCAGGTGCACGTCGTTGGCGGCATAGTAGTCCGCCTCGCACATGGCCAGCGAATCGGCATCGCGGCCGCCGAAGTATTCGGATAGGTGCACCCGGTCATAGGCGCGCTGGCGTTCTTCGCCATACACGTGCAGCTGGTACTGGCCCAGCGCGCCGCGTTCGATCAATTGTTCGACGCAGTGGTGGCCGACCATGCCATTGCCGATGATGACCAGTGTTTCGCTCTTGATCGGGGTGACGATTGCGTTCATGACCTATTCCTCCGTCGAAGCCGCTCGCGGCGCCGCCAGCAAAAAAAGCAAAAAAAAAGCCTGGAGCTGTCTGCCAGCTCCAGGCGCCTTTGCCTGGTATTCAGAAAATGTGGTGGGGCGATGGTCCGGGCCGCGTTGCCCGGTTCACCTGTCCCGTGCCGTTTGCGGCTGATGGTCTTCGTTGACCTGCAGGAAGTTCTGCCGAATGGGTCGGCAGGCGTTGCATGTGACATAGCAGTTAGCATGCCAGCGACGCGTGAGGTATCAGTGCGAAGAACGCCGCAGCCCGGAATTGGTGGGCTGAAGCCCACTCTACGAGTGGGAGAGGCTTGTGTAGGGTAGGCTTCAGCCCACCAATGACACTGCGCGGCGCTGACCCACAAGGGTGCGGCGCTCGCCCGGCACTCCCTTTTTTGGGGCGATACACCGGCGTGGTCATCTGTGCCGGGCTAACCTTGCGTCCAGAGCCGAACCTTGCGTGGCGGGCTCGGTCAGTAACTCACCTTGAGGCTCGTATTCTTACCGCTAACGCATGCCGCAATATCCAATCAATCGTGGAGATCACTTGAATAAGGTCGTCGAACAACCTTTGTTGCTGGGCATGATGCGTCTGGCGCAATACCCCGAATTGGCGCAGCCGCAGGCGCTGCTTGGCTTTCTCGAGCGCTGCGTCGAGCACGGGCTGAGTGGCTTCGACCACGCCGATATCTACGGCGCGGGGGAGTGCGAGGCGCATTTCGGTGCCGCGTTGAAGCTGCAACCTGCGTTGCGTCAGCAAATCCAGCTGATCGGCAAGGCCGACATCGTTCCCGCCGCGCAGGATCGGTCGCGCTGGGGCGTCAAGCACTACAACACCCAGGCGGCGTATCTGACCGAGGCGGTCGAAGGCTCGTTGAAGCGCCTGGGCGTCGAACGTCTGGACGGCTTTCTGCTGCATCGTCCGGACCCGTTGTTGCGGGTCGATGAGGTAGCGCGCGCGCTGAACGATCTGGTCGGTAGCGGCAAGATCGGTTGGCTCGGCGTATCCAACGCCGAACTGCTGCAGTGCCAGGTTCTCGCCCGCGAGCTGCCGTTGCGCTGCAATCAGATCGAACTGTCTTTGCAAGCGCAGGCCGCTGCCTGGGATGGCCGTCTGCATGGCATGGAGAGCGAAGGGCTGCAGGTACTGGCGTGGTCGCCAATGGCCGGAGGTCGATTCGTGCCCGCGTTGCAGAACGTGCTGGAAGAGGTTGGGGCGGCGCTGGGTGCGACTGCCAATCAAGTGGCCTTGGCCTGGCTGCGCAAGCTACCGGGAAATTCAGTGCCGATCCTCGGCAGCCTACGCTGGGATCGGATCGAGGAGGCTTTGCTGGGCGCGAACCTGCAGTTGGACACACCGACCTGGTTCTATCTCGCCGAAGCCGCGCGAGGCCACGAGGTAGCCTGAACACAGTGGACTACAGTTGGCTGGGTGCGAAGAAGAGCGGAAGCACACCGACGGCATTACATCGTGTTGTCTGATTCAAGCCGCATTCCTGACACAGTCAGTTCTTAAGGTGTTGCTCCGAGGCCGCAGCACCGCGCACAGCCGGCTCAATCGGATGGAGACTTTGTCGCATGCGTATACCGAAGCCACTGCTTGTCGCGCTTGTCGCGCTTGCCGCTGCGATTTCCGACCCCGTGATGGCTGCCAGCAACACCCTGGTGGGCTGGGCCGTGATGCCTGCAGGCAGCTTTTCCGACGGCCCGACTTCGGGTCAGCTGATCAATGGGAATCCCTACGGGACGCACCGACCGCCCTACGAAGGCCGGCAGCCGGTCCAGGGTTTTTCCGCCGTGCTGCCCGGTGCGGATGAGAACAGCTTCATCTTCATGACCGATAACGGCTTCGGCGCGCAGGAGAACTCCGCCGATGCGCTATTACGGCTGTATAGCGTGCGGCCTGATTTCCGCACCGCCAACGGCGACAGTGGCAAAGTTGGCGCGAGCGATTACCTCAGTGGCGCTCCGTTGGCGCGCTTCACCCATCCGTCGCGGATTACCCTCAACGACATCAACCAGAAGCTCGAACTGCCGATCCAGGCGGACTTTCGCTTTTATTACGACGACGGCTCGAAACCACGCGTCGATAGCGACATCGACTTCGGTCGATTGCTCACCGGAGCCGATCTCGATATCGAGTCGGTACGCCGGGACAAAAACTGCGCGATGTGGTTTGGCGATGAATTCGGCCCCTATCTGATCAAGACCGATGCCTCGGGCACCGTCACCCGCAGCGCGATTTCGCTGCCCGGCGTTTACGCGCCGCAGCACGCCGATGTGCTGGCGGGGCGGGCAACCGCCAATCTCGCCGGGTCAGGCGGCTTCGAAGGCATGGCGATCAACCCGAGGGGTGATCGGCTCTATACGTTGCTGGAGAAAACCGTCAGCGGCGATCCGGCCGGCACGCTGCGCATCAGCGAATTCGACATCAATCAGGAGCGCTACACCGGCAAAATCTTCTTCTACACCCTGCAGGTAGCCGACCACGGCATTGGTGATATGACGGCCATCGATGACAGCCGTTTTCTGGTCATCGAGCGCAACGGTGCAACAGCTATCCAAGGTGAGCCGTTCAAGAAAATCTACCTGATCGATTCGCGTGGCGTTGCCAGCGGAGGGGCGGTGAGCAAAACCGAGCTGGTCGACCTGATGCAACTGGCCGACCCGGATGACCTCAACGGAGACGGGCAACACCGGTTCACCTTTCCCTACGTGACCATCGAAAGCGTCCTGCCGCTGGATTCGCAGACCTTGCTGGTGACCAACGACAACAACTTCCCAGGCGGAGGCAGTCGCGAGTTGGCTGCCGATGCCACGGAGTTGCTGAAAATTCGCTTGGCCAGCCCCATCCCTGGTGTTCGCCCGCCGCATTTGCAGCCGTTAACGGATGCCCGCCGCTGTGATGCGCCGAGAGGACCGACGCAAAGCTGATCGTGATCATGATCGTTTGCTAATAAATCACCTACGGCTACGCTCGCCAGCGAGCTGGCTCCTACAAATCGCACATCACCTGTAGGCGCGGCTTGCTAGCGAACGGCGCTTGTCGATGCACACGCAACGATCAGGCCTCGCCCACCTGTACCACCAATTTGCCGAAGTTCTTGCCTTCGAGCAGGCCGATGAACGCCTCCGGAGCGTTTTTCAGTCCCTGCACGATCTGCTCGCGGTACTTGATCTTGCCCTCGGCGTACCAGGCGCTCATGTCGCGCGCGAACTCGTCGTATCGATGACCGTAATCGTTGAAGATGATGAAGCCCTGCATGCGCATGCGTTTCTTCAAAAGGGTGTCGAGCAGCAGCGGCAGGCGATCCGGCCCATCCGGCAGGCCGGTGCTGTTGTACTGGGCGACCACCCCACAGACCGGTACCCGCGCGCTGGTGTTGAGCAGTGGTAGCACCGCATCGAAGACCTTGCCGCCGACGTTCTCGAAATACACGTCGATGCCATCCGAGCACTGCTTGGCAAGCTGTTGTACGAAATCATTGGCGCGGTGATCGACACAGGCATCGAAGCCGAGGGTCTCGACTGCGTGTTTGCACTTCTCCGCACCACCAGCGATGCCCACCACACGACAACCCTTGAGCTTGCCGATCTGCCCGACCGTGGCGCCGACCGGCCCGGTGGCTGCGGCCACCACCAGGGTTTCCCCCGCTTTGGGCTGGCCGATATCCAGCAGGCCCATATAGGCCGTGAATCCGGGCATGCCCAGTACGCCCAGCGCGTGGGATGGGTTCTGCATGTCGCGTCCAAGCTTGAGCAGACCTTCGCCGTTGGATAGGACATAGTCCTGCCAGCCGTTGCCGCTGAGCACCCAATCGCCTTCCTTATAGTCCTGATGGCGAGATTCGACGACCCGGCAGACCGTGCCGCCGACCATCACATCGCCGATTTCCATCGGCGGCGCGTAGGATGGCCCGGCGCTCATCCGACCGCGCATGTACGGGTCGAGTGAGAGATAAACGGTGCGCAGCAATAGCTGACCGTCTTCGGGCGTCGGCATCGGGGCGGTTTCCAGGCGGAAATTGTCCGGCGTCGGCGCACCGTGAGGGCGCGAGGCGAGGCGGATGCTGCGGTTGTGTTGCGAATTCTGTGTCATCGAGCGTCTCCCATGGATCAATAGGACAGATCAAGGTGGGAGCGTGTTGGGCGCTTAGCGTTCCGTAGGTATTGGCATGCGCTTCCAGGCAAGCCCGCTTAGAACAATGGCCATAGAGACAAAAGCTGCCGCCAGCTGTGCCCGACATCGTCGCTATTCGAGCTCTCCCGGTGTCGCGGATTTGTGTGGCGGGTCTTCGGTCACCGTTTCCTGTTCGGTGCGGTGCATGTTCCGGTTAGGCACTGAATCGTTCTCGGGCATTCCTTTAACCACGCGACCATCCTCGGTGACGATCTGTCCTTGTTCATTGCGGTGGGTTTCGAGCTTTTCCTGTGGCGAGGGGTTGCCCATAGGGCTTGGGCGCGCACCGGTATCTTCCCGTGGTGTGCCTGCCGGCCACTGGGCAAATGCAGGTTGGGCAGCGGCAACCAGCAGCGTGGCCATCGCCAGTGACGTTAGAAATGGTCTGCTCATGACGTTTTCCTCATTTACCGATATGACGCTGAGTCGGCGGGTTGGCGACTGGCTTCCTTAATAGGAGACTCGGCTGCGATCCTGAATCAGCGTCCCGGGACGCCTTCCGGCTCGCACACCAGCAGCGCGATTGGCCCACCGGCCGAGTACTTACCTGGCACCCGCATGACGACTTGCTCGTTGGGATTTACCGAGAACGCCGGCGCGGCCGTCATGGCTGTTTCCTCGGGCAACGCATGAAATTGGCACGACGCGATTTCATTACTGCGGTTGGTTACTTTCACGGCTGGCACGCCGACCAGGTCCACCTTGCTGGACGAGGCCTCTGGCACGCCGAGCGGCGCGACCTCGATGTCCATTCCATTCAGCCGCGTGGATACCTGCACGTCCTGCCCAAGGGCCGGCAGTGCAAACGCCAGAGTGACCAGCGCCAATAACGATGTTTTCATTCTAATTCTCCGTTGTGACTCTGAGCATGTGAACAGAGCTGACCGGCTGAGTTCGGAGCTCGCCACAACTGAGGCGCTGTTCGTCGCCTTGCCTGAACGTGGGAGCCGGACAGCCGCATTCAGGCCGCCTTCCGATTTCGCCACATTTTGTTGCAAATCACTGAACCCCGTTCGTCTTCTCGGGTCGGAGCTGAGCGCTGTGGGTAAAACCATGGCGGTGCCGCAGCGGCGCCCTGACGCTAGCCATATGACTAATCGCCAGGCGATTGCTGGATACCACATGCCCTCTCGATCAGAGACCGAGCGACCAATGGTTCAGATATACGCAGTCGTACTGTCGTACAAACGCAAGGATTTGCTCAAACGCTGCCTCGATGGGATCAACGCCCAAAGCCGGCCATGCGACGGCATCATCGTCGTCGACAACGCCAGCAATGACGGGACCGAGGAGATGTTGCTCGAGTCGCAGCTGCCAAACCTCAAGATATATGTGCTGTCGCACAATACGGGCGCATCGGGTGGGTTCAGTGCCGGGTTCCGTATCGCCTACCAGCTTGGCGCCGATTTCGTCTGGATGATGGACGACGACGTCATTCCAGAGCCGGACGCCTTGCGGAAGCTGACCGAGGCCGACGAAAAGCTTCGTGCCCAAGGCGAGCCGCATTCTTTTCTGCTGTCGATGGCCTACACCGAAGACGGCCTGCTGACCAATGTTCCACGCATCGACGAACGCACCAACGCCATTGCCTACGAAAACTGGCCGGCACTGCTCGATCTCGGCGTGATTCCGGTGCGCCCAGCGACATACGTTTCAATCCTGGTGCCGCGTGCTTCGCTGCAACGTTATGGTCTGCCGATCGCGTCGATGTTTATGTGGGGAGACGATACCGAATTCACACTGCGTATCAGCCAGGAAGCCCCAGGCTACCTGGTGGCCGCGAGCAAAGTGTTGCACGTGCGCCGGGTCAGCGGTGCCATCGACATACTGCGCGAGACCGACCCGAAGCGGGTCGCTTTGCATCGGCACTTCATACGCAACGAATTATTTATCGCACGTCAGTATTTCCGTAAGCGCCGAGTGCTGGGTGTGTTTTTCTCGCGCCTGTTATTGATGACTCGCATGCTCAGGCGCGCTCAATTTGCCAAGGCTCGGATAGTGCTGAGCGGTCTGATCGAAAGCTTCAGCTTCAATCCCACGGCCGAGGCGGCCGATGCGCCCGTGGAGGCGCTCGGCGTGACTGTGCGAGAACTGAGCCCAAAGCTATCGAGCGGTGCGCGGGTGGATGATATTTCACCGCTCGCCATCGACGCGAAAGCGAGCGCAACAGTAGATCCGGCTGCAGTATTACCAGCAGCGGATGAGCCGCTACAGCCGCGCTTATCCAGGCCGAACATGCGCGTCCTGGTTTGCGGCGCCGGCGGTCAGGTGGGCTACTGCCTGGTCAACCAGGCGGCCAGCTTTGGTCTGGATGCCATTGGGCTGACGCATCGAGAGCTCGATATCACCTCCCCGTCGCAGATCAGCCAGGCGATTGAACGCCACCGGCCGGCCCTCATCATCAACGCGGCGGCGTATACCAATCTCGATCACGCCGAAGCCGAGGTCGCACAGGCCGAAGCGGTGAATCGCGACGGTGCTGCAAATTTGGCCCAGGCCGCGAAGCAATACGGGATTCCACTGTTTCACCTGTCCAGCGAATACGTTTTCTCCGGCGACAGCAGCGAGCCTTATCGGGAAACCGATCCGGCTGTGCCGATTTGCGTCTACGGTGTCACTCGGCGGGCAGGGGAGATCGCTATCAGCGAAACCCTGGATCGATACCTGATTCTGCGGACCAGCTGGATCTATGGCGAACGCGGCAACAATTTCGTCAAGACCATGCTCAATCTAGGCAGCAAGACCGATGAGATTTCGGTGGTCAGTGATCAGGTGGGCTGCCCGACTCGCGCACGCAGTGTCGCTCGAGTGCTGATCGAGCTTTCGCTGCGCTATTGCCGCGACGGCGATCTTGATTGGGGGCTTTACCACTACAGCGGTTCGTCGCCCTGCTCGTGGGCAGAGTTTGCGGTAGAAATTTTCCGTGAATCCGAGCTTGCCGGGCTCATCGCTAAAGCACCTCGAGTCTTGCCGGTGCCCAGCGCGAACCTGCCAAGGGCGGCGGCCCGTCCAGCCTGGTCAGCGCTCGATTGCAGCCGAATCGAGGCGACCTTCGGAGTCAGCCCCAAGCCATGGCGGGAAGAGTTGCGTCATGTGATACGGCAGATGAGCGACCTGCCAACTGCATCGTTCGGGCCTGCGCCGAGCCGTGTGCCGTTCAGGACCTATCCGCAGAATGAGAGGGACGAGCGATTCGCTGCGCGTCTCCCGATAACGCAAGCGGCAAGCCAGCATTAGCCGTTTCACCAGGCAAACTTTTTCCAGATGTTACGGTCCGAACTGCAGACTAAAAATAAAGGGATTTTCATGATGACCGACACAGCCGTGAAAAGAGTGGGTGTTTCAGGCACAGGGATGATCTCGCACTGTTTCGTTCGCCTGATAATGCAGCATTACCAGGATCTGCAGATCAGCCGCGTCCTCACTCGTAGGAGCATTGACACGCTCGGCGATTTTCCGCTGCGGGAGGTGCTGACCAATTCCATTGACGACCTCATCGCGCATTCGGACATCATCGTCGAGTGCACGGGTGATGTGTTCTTCGGGACAGAAGTGATCGAGCGGGCATTCGAAGCCGGCTTGCCCGTCGTCACCATCAATGCCGAATTGCAGATCACCACCGGCTCCCACCTGGCTGGCAAGGGTCTACTCACTGAAGCCGAAGGCGACCAGCCGGGGTCGCTGGCGGCATTGCACGAAGACGCGTTGCAGATGGGCTTCAAGCCGCTCGTCTACGGCAACATGAAGGGCTATCTCAACCATAACCCCAGCCACGAAGACATGACGTACTGGTCCAAGCGCCAGGGGATCAGCATTGAGCAGACCACCTCGTTTACCGATGGCACCAAGGTGCAGATCGAACAGGCGGTGGTGGGTAACGGTTTTGGTGCGACCATCACTCGGCGAGGGCTGGAAGGGTTGGCGTCCACCGACCTTAACCGCAGCGGCAATATCCTCGGCCTGATCGCCGAAGGCATTGGTCAGCCCATCGTCGACTATGTGATTCCGAGCGGATATTCCGCTGGCGGCGTTTTCCTGGTCTGCCGCCACGATGAAGACCAGGCGTCTGCAATCGAGTACTTCAAACTGGGCGCCGGTCCGTATTACGTATTGACGCGTCCGTTTCATCTCTGCTCGCTCGAAGTTGGCAAGACCGTGCGTCGAGTTTTGGCGGGCGGCGGCGTGCTATTGAACAACTCCGTCGAGCCGACGCTGGGTGTTGCGACGATAGCCAAGCGCGAGATGAAGGCGGGCGAGATGATCAGCCGCGGTATCGGCGGGTTCGACGTTCGTGGCGAAGCGGTGCGGCTTGTTGATGAGCTCGACTACGTGCCCATCGGCCTGCTTCGCAATACAGTGCTCAAAAGACCCGTCGAACCAGGGCAGTTGATCACTTTCGACGACATAGAAATTCAACCCAGCCGTGTGCTGGACATCATCCTTCAACAGCGCCAAAAGTTGATGGGAAAGACCGAAGCGCCCACTGTGATGAATGAAGTCGTTCAGCGGGTGCGCAGCTAATGATCGAAGATGAGGCAGAAGTCTGGGCTGACGGCTATAGCTTCATCGAGTTTCAGCACACCGGAACAGGTCTCGTGCCATATCACTACGAATCCGCGCCGCCGCGCTTGACGCAGCCTGCTGTGGTTGCCATTTCGGCAGCGGAATACGTAGCGGAAGATAACGGGAAGACGTTTACGCTTATGGCGTGAGCCGCTCTAAGCTTCGACTTGATCCGGCTGGACAGTCTGCGAGGACGCGGCGACGTTATAAGGCTCGAGCTTCTTCAGCGACTTTCAACCGCTGTACCTGCTTCACAGAACGCAGTCCAGACGTCTCGGGCAACCCGAACGACCGCACCACCAAAACTGGTGGCTTCGTCTTGAGCGTCCTGCTCGTTTTCAAACACCGCCAGCACGCTGCCGTACGAGTAAACGACCCCCCATTGCCCCGCGTCTTCGGTATCAAGCCTTGTAGTATCCATTTGGTGTCTTCCTTGGAATGTTGCGAGATGTGACGTAATCACGACATATGAATAGCACTTCGTCAAAATATCGACAATCACCGTTCGGCGGGAGGCTCAAGCGAGGCTGGTGGTTGGCCGGATGTCCTTGGTTTTCGGAAAAAACAAGTCGGAATATAGGGGACCAATCTTCTGTCTGAAGGACGTTAGGAATCCAGGCTGGGTACCGGAACTCCGATCGCGGTGTCTTCAGCAACCGGCCGGATACCCATCGGTAGCTGGGCTCAGCTGATACCGCGACGTTCGCCCGGGTGCGTCTCGTGGCCCATCGGCGTGGTATCGGGAAGCGTTACTTCGGGCTCGGCGAAGTCGGGACTGTGAACTTCCGAGTCGAGGGGCATGTGGCTATACCGCTGCTTATCCGCAAGATTTTGCTGTTGGTGTGGGTGGTCTTGCTCGGTCAGCATGCGCTTCGCCTCGCAGCGCCCGCTGATACCGCGCGCCAATGCCATGCCGCCCATGGCCAGCTGCAAAAGTCCACTCACGCCGCCACGGCGCAACCCCTTGCCCAGCAGCATCAGGCCACCGGCGACCGAAGCGGTGCGTTCCCAACCATGTACGTTCTGTGGTGCGGTCTTGTCGAACAATCGAGTCATGCTGGTTTCCTCAGTTGAATATGAGATAGATCTGGATCGATCGAGCGGCGCGATTGGTCTCGACAATCACACCGTCGCGTCAACCCAACGGGCTTTCGTCTCGGTCTTCGCGTTCATCGACATCGGACGTATCCGCCGAGCCTGGGACATCGCCGTATTCGTCGTATTCGGGTGGCATCTGGTCTTCGCTTGGGTGCGGTTCGCTACCGTTCATGGATCACCTCTCCGTCTATAAGGTTCGGCAACGGCGCTCAGCGATTCGTTCTGAACGGCGGATGAGTGGGGCTCGAGCGAGCGTGGGTTGGGAAGGAACAGATACGCGCCGCCACCGTCTACCGTGTCAGGTTGATCGGACTGAAGGCTTGACAGTAAGACATCGCTAACGCAAATTCCGCTAATCGTAATTTGATTACGCAAAGTCATTATGGCGCGCTCCGAAGACGAAGCGCGACCTAGCAAGCAGCGTGGCACGAAGATGGATTTGCATACCTATTACCTCTCCAACTCATGCGACCGGGTGCATTCCACACGCGCGCTGAAAGGGCTGGATTGCGGCTTCGTACTGGCCAACCTGATTGGTAATGGCGGCGAACACCGTCTGCCGGCCTTTCAACGGGCGCACCCTGATGTTCAGCCGGACACACCAGTGACATGAAGATTCTTGGCTTCCGACTGACCCTGGGCGATCACCTTGGTCGCAGCGTTCGAGGAATTTCCTGTGCGCCGCCGGGCTGACGTTTCCTCTCGTCATCCCTATCCAATGCACAGCTAGTCAAGGAGCCAATCATGGCCGACCTGTTTGAAAACCCCATGGGCCTCATGGGCTTCGAATTCATCGAATTCGCCTCGCCCACCCCGAACGTCATCGAGCCGGTGTTGGAAAGCATGGGCTTCTCCCATGTCGCCAACCATCGTTCGAAGGATGTAGCGCTGTATCGTCAGGGCGAGATCAACGCTATCGTCAACCGCGAGTCCAAGGGCGTTCCCGCTTATTTCGCCGCCGAGCACGGCCCGTCTGTGTGCGGCATGGCGTTCCGCGTGAAGGATGCGCAAAAGGCCTATTCACGTGCACTGGAGCTGGGTGCCCAGGCTATCGAATTGCCCACCGGGCCGATGGAGCTGCACCTGCCGGCGATCAAGGGCATCGGTGGAGCGCCGCTGTACCTCATCGACCGCTTCGGCGAAGGCAGCTCGATCTACGACATCGATTTTGTCTTCCTCGAAGGTGTCGATCGGCATCCGGTCGGTGCTGGGCTGAAGATCATCGATCACCTGACCCACAACGTATATCGCGGCCGCATGGCCTACTGGGCGGACTTCTACGAGAAGCTGTTCAACTTCCGCGAGATCCGCTACTTCGACATCAAGGGCGAATACACCGGGCTGACCTCCAAGGCCATGACTGCGCCGGACGGCATGATCCGCATCCCGCTCAACGAAGAGTCGTCGAAAGGCGCCGGGCAGATCGAAGAGTTTCTGATGCAGTTCAACGGCGAGGGCATCCAGCATGTGGCCTTCCTCACCGATGATTTGATCCAGACCTGGGACAAGTTGAAGGCCAGCGGCACGGTATTCATGACTGCACCGCCGGAAACCTACTATGAAATGCTCGAAGGGCGGCTGCCGAATCATGGCGAACCGGTCGAGGCGCTGAAGTCGCGCGGCATTTTGCTCGACGGTGCGTCCGAAAATGGCGAGCAGCGTCTGTTGTTGCAGATATTCTCCGGCACGCTGCTGGGCCCGGTGTTCTTCGAATTCATCCAGCGCAAGGGAGACAGCGGCTTCGGCGAAGGCAACTTCAAGGCGCTGTTCGAATCCATCGAACGCGATCAGATCCAGCGCGGTGTGCTTAGCACTGCCGAGTGACCCACTGACTGCTGCCGTTATAGGTGATCGGGCAGCTTCTTTACGGTTTACACAGGCGTGCGACTCGCGCGCCTGTGACTGATTCAGCTGTTTCGTTCCCGTCTGCCTTTTCGCCGAAACCACCAATGCGACAGTGAGCAATCACCGCATCCGGTCCCTGTTCGTTCCGCTGGCAGGCTTTCTCTCGCGACCATTGGTGGCTGAAGCTTGCGCTATCGGCACGCTTCCAGCTCGGTCTGTAATTCTTGCTTGAGCAAACAGTCGGACCACCGTCAGCTCACAGCTCGAGTACACGTCTCATGGTCGGCGATCGCTTGTTTTGTGGCGGCGACATCCGCCAGCTGACGTCGGTGCGGGCGGGGCGGGTAAACCGTCGTGAAGGATCAACCATGCAAAACGTGAGTAGTGGCCAAAGGACATTTTTTGGAACGCTCTTCTTCTAGGGCGGCGCTGCGCTGTATCTCTACCAGAACCAGATTCGTTGGGACGGTCGCATTGCGCTGTTGTTGCTGGCAACGTCTGTGCTGGCACTAGGTAGCTCCGCCTGGTTCGTCGTCCACATGTTCACGCTGCCGTATCTAGTGATTTACATCGCCTACGCGCGTTTGCCGAAGGTTGCACGTTTCGGCAAACATGGTGATTTCTCCTACGGCATGTACATCTTTGGCTTCCCAGTGCAGCAATTGCTCATTTACTGGTTTGGCGCCGATATAAACCTGGCAATGCTCGCGCTTTCGAGCATGGCAATCACGCTGTGTTTTGCGGTTCTGTCGTGGCGGCTGGTCGAGGCGCCAGCGCTGCGCCTAAAGCGCTACACGAACATCAAGTCTCTGCGCGTTGGCGCCGGCGTCTCCATCAACCGGGACTAGCTCGGGCGCATTACACAATCGCCAGGCGGCTAGTCACTAGTCAGTTGCCCGAAACCAGCGGCAACCAGAGCGCAAGCGCCGCCAGCGTCAGCAATAGCACCGGGGGCGTGATGATCAATCCCACCTTGACGTACTCACCCCAAGTGATGCGGTGGCCTTTGCCTGCCAGTACATGCAACCAGAGCAGGGTCGCCAGGCTGCCGATGGGCGTGAACTTCGGGCCCAGGTCGTTACCGATGACGTTGGCGTAGATCATGAGTTCTTGAGTAAGCGGCGCCACCTGAACCTGATCGATCGCCAGCGCGCCTATGAGCGTGGCGGGCAGGTTGTTCATGATCGATGCCAGAATCGCGACCGCGAAGCCGGTACCCAAGGTCGCGATAAAATCGCCTTGCAGGCTTAACCAGGCCAGTACGCCGGCGGACCAGTCCGTCAGCCATGCGTTGCCCAGCCCGTATACAACCAGGTACATCCCGACCGAGAAGAGCACGATCTGCCATGGCGCGTTGGTCAGCACGGCTCGCATGGACACGACGTGACCCTTGCCGAGCGATAGCCAGCGCCCTGCGATGGCCATCAATATCAGCGCCGCAGCACCCATGACGAAGGCGATGGGGATGCCCCAGCGCGCCGTCACGAACAACGACATCAGCAACAGGCCGAGCAGTGGGAAGGCGGCTCGGAACACTTGATGGTCACGAATGGCCGAGGCGGGATCTTCCAGTCGGTCGACCGGATAACTGCGCGGAATCTCCCTGCGAAAGTAGAGCCCAACGACCAGCAGCGTCGCCAGCAGCGACACGAGGTTGACCGGTACCATCACCAACGCATAACGCGAGAACGAGATGCCGAAATAATTGGCGGTCACGATATTGACCAGGTTGGAAGTTACCAGCGGAAGGCTCGTGGTATCGGCGACGAAGCCGGTGGCGATGATGAACGCCAGCGCCGCCGCAGGGCTGAAGTCGAGCCGAAGCAGGATGGCCAGCACGATTGGCGTCAGCAGCAGGGCCGCCCCATCGTTGGCGAACAGTGCGGCGATCATGGCGCCCAACACGATAATCAGCGGGAACAGCAGACGCCCACGTCCACCACCCCAGCGGGCGATGTGCAGCGCCGCCCAGGCGAAGAAACCGGCTTCGTCCAGGATCAGGGAAATAATGATCAGCGCGACGAAGGTAAAGGTGGCGTCCCAGACGATGTCCCAGACGACCGCGACATCGGCCAGGCCGACCACGCCGGTGGCCAGCGCCACTAGGGCTCCGGCCAGCGCACTCCAACCGATGCCAAGGCCTCTGGGTTGCCAGATTACGAAAATCAGCGTGGCGATAAAGATGACGAACGCGAGCATCAGATATCCATTTCCCGAATAGAGTCCACGCGGTCGGCACGGGCACCGCTCAGCCGTGGTGTTGGTAGGTTGGAAAGCAATCGGTCGAGGCGGGCGGTATGAGTTTCGAACCAGTCTCCAGCAGGATCAGCGCGCCTGGTCGGCCAGCCTCACCACTTCGCCATCTTCCTTCGTGAAGACGCTCACCGGGTTGGGCAGTAGCGTCAGCACCTGCTCTGATGGTCGACACAGGCGAGTACCCAGTTCGGTCACGACGATAGGCCGGTTGATCAGGATCGGGTGGGCCATCATCGCATCGATGATTTGCTCATCACTCAGCGCCGGATCGTCCAGGCCCAGCTCGTCGAAGGGCGTGCCCTTGCGGCGTAGCAGATCGCGTGGTGCGATGTTCATGGCGGCGACCAATCCCTCCAGCTTTTCGCGCGTAGGCGGGCACTTCAGATATTCGATCACCTGCGGTACTTCACCTGAGGCGATCATCATCGCGAGCGTATTGCGGGAGGTACCGCAGGCAGGGTTGTGGTAGATCAGCGAAATCATTCTTCAATGCATCCTGTAAGGCGGCTTCAGCGCGGATAGGTGGAAAAAAGGTAAGAGCAGGACCAATAACCGATCAGGGCGCACCTCCTAGACACGCAGCGGCCCGATCGGCGCGGGTGCCCATCTTGTCGAGCCGCTCCAAGTCCTGGCTGAGCCACTGACGATTGGATACAAGCGTCGTCTGCAGAATCTCGACCACCCAATCGGGCAGGTTCGGGTGAAGACGGTAGTAGACCCACTGGCCCTGACGACGATCTTCCAACAGGCCGCAGCTGCGCAGTTGAGCAAGATGTCTGGACACCTTCGGCTGGCTTTCAGCCAATGCGCCGGTGAGGTCGCACACGCACAGTTCGGCTTCGCAGGTAATGATCAGCATCAGCCGAACGCGGGTTTCGTCAGCCAGACACTTGAACACGGTTGCAGGGGCGAGATGATTGGTCATTGCGTTTCTATCTTTGTTTTTGATCGGAACGCGTTCATGCATGTGATGGGACGCGTTGGATCTGTTGTCGCCCCGGCACCAGGAGTCGACTGGTGTTCGATTTAAAGCGAATTCGCACATGCGGATATCCGAATATATTCCATCGACACCCGTTGAGCCAATTATTTGCGCGCCTGTTTTGTCTTCGACCGTCACTGCATCCTGACGGAACACGGCGACAGCAGAAGAGGCGCCGTGATGCGGCAGTCGAGGCAATGACAAGGCCGATCGATACGGACGCCCGACGCCAAGCCGCCGTCGTTGCTGCACTCTCGGCATGGCTAGGCGCCATCGAGCAGAGTAAGCAGACGAGCGGACAAGTTACACCGACCGAGGCTGGGAGGCGCTGGAAGCGCCTGATGATGAGATTGCTAGTTAATTCGATAGCCAGCCGCAAAGATCGGCAAATGCAAACGGGCCTCTATCGAAACACCGCTTTCTGCAATCCGCCTGTTCTGGCTTGTCAGCTAAAGTCTGCGTAGTTGTCAGAGAGCCAAGTGTCGATCCAGGCCGAGAAGATCCATTCGGCCTTGTCGTCGTGGTATTTGCGCAACCGCTCCAGTTGGCAGGGCGGCGAGTTTCGCCTAGGTCTGGCAGATGCCGTGCTGGGTTCGGTCTTCGACGATATCTCGTTCGGTGACTATCGCGAGGCGCTTGGGAAAGTCGCAGGCGAAAGGGGGAACTACCAGCCATCCTTTCGCCAAAAAAACGCGGCCGCTATGGGCCGCGTAGTTCCGTCCCGCCACAGTCCGATACCATCCGTTGGCAATAGCCGGACGCTGCCGCGTCAAGGTGTCTGCTTCAGCAGTTAGCCACCGCTGGCGGTGGCTGCTGTGCAGTCTTTTCCCGATCACGCAGAAGGAATCGCTGGATCTTGCCGCTCGGGGTTTTGGGAAGTTCATCGACGAACTCGATCTCGCGCGGGTAAGCGTGGGCGGACAGCCGCTGACGCACATGTTGCTGCAGCTGTTCAGCCAGCGCCGTGCCGCCCTTGTGGCCGGCATGCAGCACGACGAATGCCTTCACCAGCTCGGTACGCTCAAGATCGGGTTTGCCGATGACCGCCGCTTCGATCACCGCCGGATGCTCGACCAAAGCACTTTCGACATCGAAGGGACCGACGCGATAGCCGGACGTCGTGATCACATCATCGGAGCGGCCCACGAAGCTGATGCTGCCGTCGGCATTCAACTCAACGGTGTCGCCGCTCAGGTAGTAGTCGCCGACGAACGCCTTGGTGGTCTTGCCGACATAGCCTGAGAACCAGAGCAGCGGCGACCGACGCCGGTCCAGTGCCAATATGCCGGGCGTGCCCGGCGACAGCTCGCGCTGCTGTTCGTCCAGCACCACGACGCGGTGTCCGGGCATGGCATAGCCTGCCGTTCCGAGGCTTACCGGGTGACTCAATGCGTGGTGGTTGCACAGCACCATGCCGAGCTCGGTCTGGCCATAGTGATCGTGGATGGTGCAGCCGAGGCCGCTGCTGAACCAGCGGATGACCTCGGGCGTGAGCGGCTCGCCTGCGCTGCTCACGGCACGCAGGCGGCCTTTGATCTGGGCTTCTACTTCGTCGCGGGCTGCCAGCAGCAAGCGGAATGCAGTCGGTGACCCGGCCATGTTGGTGATGCCGTACTCGCGGACCACGCGACAGGTGCTCTCCACGGTAAAACCGCCTTCGTAGAACAGCGTGCTGTGTCCCATCGCGAGCGGACCCGTGACGGCGTAATACAGGCCATAAGCCCAGCCCGGATCAGCGATGTTCCAGAAGTTGTCTTCGGGCTGAAGGTCCACCGCGTCTCGTATGTAGGTGACGAAAGCCACGATGGCTTTGAGCGGCACATGCATCTGTTTCGCCGGCCCGGTGGTGCCGGACGTGAACATGGCGAGGAAGGGCGCCTCGGCATCGAGCAACACCGGCTCGAACTCGGTCGACTGGCGATTCAACTGGCTCCAGAAGTCCTCGGCACCAGCGCCCACGACAAGCCGCCGCGGCGCCGCCTCGATGGCGTCCAGCTTCGCGCTGTTGACCTCGTCGGTGACGACCATCTTCGCCCCGGATTCCTTGATACGGTGCTCGACCGCTTTGGGACCGAAGGCGGTGAAGAGCGGCTGGTAAATGGCGCCCATGCGCCAGGTGCCAAGGATGGCAATCAACAGCTCGGGCGTACGCGGCAGCAAACCGGCGACGGTATCGCCCGGCTGTATGCCGTAGCTTTCCAGGAAATTGGCGAAGCGTGCTGCGGCTTCCTTGAGTTGAGCGAATGTCCAGGTGGCACGCTGGCCGTCCCGTCCTTCCCAGATAAGTGCGACCTTGGCCGAGTCTGCATGGCGATCACAGCACTCGATGCAGGCATTCATGGCAGACAGGTCGCCTGCAAGGATCGCCGATACCGTCTGGTCGTAGTCGAACTCACTGGCCGCAGTGGCATAGTCGCGCATGGCTGGCTCCTGGGTTTCTTGTTATTGGTTGCCTGGATATTGGCTCCGCGTGGCTTCAGCAACAATGGCAAAAGCTATCAACCTGAATGAACGGTTTGGACAAACAATAGACCTGGCGAGTGGCGAACGCACAGAGATGTCTGTGCGTTCGCTGATGTGCTTCCTGAGGGCTGACACCAGCTCCAGTCCTGCGGCATGCGCACCAGGCCAGGCCGCCGTACCTTCCATGTCGTCGTCGAAGGCTCCAACCCCATGGCGCTATGGATGGGGCCCTACAGAAGTCGGCACTTCTTCAACGAGAAGCTCGGAGTTGTCGTAGAAAAAGGGGGCAGTTTCGTAGGTTGATCACTGTACTTTTCGATCTGCTATCGAACCTGCTCACGAAACCTTACCGCCTCTACGAACGCAGTGAAGGCCGGGGATGCCTGTCGCCGATTGGGGTAATACAGATGAAAGCCTTCGAAATAAGGGCTCCAGTCGGCCAACACTTCCTTCAATCGACTATTGGCGAGGTGGGGCTTGGCGAGGAAATCTGGGACATAGGCCAGTCCGATGCCATCCAGCGCCGCGTTCATCACATGGATCATGCTGTTCGAAGTGAATTGCCCGCTGACGCGAATATTAAGTTTGCGACCGGCCTTTTCGAACTCCCATGCGTAGCACGCCCCATGCAGCGAATGCCGGATGTTGATACAGGCGTGGTGGGTCAACTCCTGTGGGGTCCGCGGAGGGGCATGCCGCTCGAAATAGTCCGGCGTTCCCACCACGGCGAGGCGCCAGTCGGGACCGAGGCGAACAGCGATCATATCCTTGCTGATGGATTCGCCAAGGCGGATGCCGGCATCGAAACGTTCGCTCACGATATTGGTGAACCCATAGTCAATGCTGATTTCTACCTGGATATCCGGGTACTGCGCTAAAAAATCGGGCAGCATCGGCCTCAGGATGCTTTCCGCGGCATCATCGGAGCAGGTTACCCGGATCGTTCCGGCGGGCTTGTCACGCAACTCTCCCAGTGTTTGGACTTCGGCATCGATCTGATCAAGAAGCGGCCCGATCGAGCGCATCAATCGCCCACCGGCCTCCGTAGGCGCTACATTGCGCGTCGTTCGGGCCAGCAGCCGCACACCAAGCCGCTCCTCGAGCGCCCTGATGGCGTGACTGAGGGCCGAAGGCGTTACACCAAGCTGAACCGCAGCCTTGGTGAAGCTCTGGCAGCGAGCCACCGCCAGAAAAGATTGCAGGTCGTTTATCTTCGGCGTGCTCATTGCTGAATTTCTCTCATGGCTGCATGTAAATTGTGGTGACTAATCATCCTAATCGCTTTGCCATACGCTGTGTTCCGTATTCGGGGGACTGGCCTGGTGGGATGACTCACGCAACACGTCCCCAAAGACTTAACAGCAGGGCGTTATGAACACAGTCGTTATCAACGTAGACCGCCAAACGGTCGTCACTCACCCCTCTGCATGGGGGGCGGTTTTCTCGATGGCGCTGTGTGTTGTCGTGCTGATCGCATCGGAATTCATGCCTGTCAGTTTGCTCACGCCGATTGCACAGGACCTGGCGATCAGCCAGGGCCAAGCAGGCCAGGCCATATCGATTTCTGGTTTTTTTGCGGTGCTGGCCAGCCTGTTCAATGCGCCTTTGACTGGTCGGTTCGACCGGAAGAAAGTCTTGCTCGGCTACAGTTTGCTGTTGATGGCATCTGGAGTGATTGTCACCTCAGCCACCAACGGGACTGTTTTCATGGTTGGGCGCGCCCTTTTAGGGGTGGCGATTGGTGGCTTTTGGTCGATGTCGACCGCAACGGTCATGCGTCTGGTCCCGAAAGATTCCGTCGCGAAGGGATTGGCACTCATCAATGGCGGTAATGCGTTGGCAGCCACCGTTGCAGCGCCTTTGGGAAGCTTCCTAGGGCAATACATCGGTTGGAGGGAATCTTTCTCCCTGATCATTCCGCTGGCTGTGTTGGCCTTCGCATGGCAATGGCTGAGCATTCCGCCCATGCGCAGCCAACCGAGCAGCCAGTCCGGCAATCCGTTCCGATTGCTAGGCAACCCTCAGGTTGTGATTGGCCTGCTGGCGATCATGTTGCTGTTCATGGGGCAGTTCGCCGTCTTCACTTACCTTCGTCCGTTTCTGGAGAACATCACAGGGGTGAGCGTTACCACCTTGTCCCTGATGCTGCTGTTGCTTGGCCTGAGTGGTGGGGTGGGCACCTACCTCATCGGTACGCTGCTGCACCGCCGGCTGTACGCTTATCTGATTGCGATTCCATTCTTGATGGCCGGTCTTGCAGCGCTGCTTATTGCGCTGGGCAGTTCGGCGCCGGCTGTTGCGATCCTGCTCGCCGCCTGGGGGCTTGTCGCGACGCCTGCACCAGTCGCCTGGGGGCTTTGGCTGAGCAGAACACTGCCTGAAGACGCCGAAGCCGGTGGTGGGCTCATGGTGGCAACTATCCAGTTGGCCATTACGGTCGGAGCCGGCCTTGGTGGCGCGATGTTCGATGCCTTGGGGTGGTGGAGCCCATTTGCTTTCGGTGCAGTTGTATTGCTGGGCTCCGCAACTTTGGCGTGGGTGGCTCTTAACAACGCGTCCCCGCTAAACAAATCGACCTCGGCATAAACATCCAAGCGCGTTGAAGAATGTTAGGGATGCTCTGGTAGCCATGTATTTTTCTAGCTAACTTCAGCCCTGCCGATTTTGAAAGCGGCGAATCGATTCAAAGACAATCAGATCACCCGCTCATGTCTGCATTTTTTAGCCGCCACGATCTTGCGTTTGGCTTTGTAGAGCGGCTGCGTTTACCCAGCTTCTTGTCTGTGCAGCGGCAGGCGGCGGTCTGCCAGATGACCTCACGGCCTTCGTGCTCAGGGCGTTTTTCGACACCGGTGTAATCCAACGCTCCCGGCCATCCATGACGGGGTGATTGCCGGCTTCATGGAGCATGCGGCGATGCTCCATCTGCTGATGTTCATGGGCGCGCCACATTTGCCTAAAATCATCGACTTCTCGATAGATTATCTTCGGACGGGTCACTATCGTGACACCTTTGCCGCTTGTCAGGTCTGGCGCCAGGGGCGCCGTGTAGCCGTCGTTGCCGTTACAGCCTGGCAAACTAATCAGGCCTAGCCCATCGCCACTGCACGTTGCCACTTCAATGTCAACGAGCCCTGATACGTCTGGCGGTCGCCACTGTAGATGTCTCAAGGATGTTGAATGGATGCGTTGTTGATACTGGGCGGGCTGCTGCTGGTAGTTGCAGGTATCGTCTGGTTGGTTGTTCTGGCTTTCGGTACCAGCTTGTTGTGGGGGGTTGGAAGCCTTCTTCCGCCGATTACGTTGCTCTATGTCGTTCGTCATTGGAACGTCGCCCGAAAGGCCATCGGCCTTTCGGGGTTAGGGTTCATTCCCCTTATCGTGGGCTTTACGCTGCTCGCAAATCATGAACCGGAGCGCATCGAAGCGATTGCCAGCCTGAAGTGGCTTGAGCCAGACGAGCAAACGCAGAACCGTCATCTGGCTATCGGTCTGCACGGCCAGCTCGATGGTCGCCCATTCAACCCGAGGATCGGCAGGTTTATCGACGGCGTGCTGACGCTGCGTGAAGGCGACGATCTGTTTGCCAGGCAGGAGGTGAGCATCAGCCTCGGTACAACTCAGGCGGGTGCACTGCGGTTCGATGTGCTGCCGCAGGATGTCGATCCCGAACCCGAAATAGAGATCAGCTGGATGCGTCCGGAGCAGGAGCTTCCCGAAGCACGCAGAATCCAGAACGGTTATACGCTGCATCTGGATCTGGAGCCGGTGCCGCCGAACAAGCTGGCCGGCGACTTCCATTTGGTTTTGCCGGCTCGTTATCACACAAGTATCAGCGGCTACGTCGAGCTATTCACGGACGAATTGCGTTATCGCGCGGGTCAGGTGGACCTTCGCCACGATTCAGCTGACACGCTCATTTATCTTGCCAGGGACTATCTGCAGCGACGTTTCAAGACGCGAGCCGTAACGGTCGAATCGCTGGCGCCAATGACTTTTCCTGCGGCAGCGCTGGTAATCGTCGTGCAAGCTGAAGTGAATGGTGAACTCGGAAGCTTTGAACTGGATATTCAGAAAGGCGAGCAAGGCTGGATGGTGAGGAATGATGAATATCCGCCACTGCCTGCCGACTCCGAAACCCCGTCCAGGGTCGTGGCCGTCCAGCCACAATCTCTCTCCGACAACAGTCCATCGCCACGTATCGACCGTCGACAGCGGTTCTCCCTCGAACGGCTATTGCGCAATCCGGCGCGCTACGAGCAGCTGCAAATGCGCGCGCATACGGAGCGTGGTGGAATAGCGGAAGGGCGCTTCATCGGCGTTGACCGAGAGGGCAACGTGGCGATCAGACGGATACTGAAAGGACCCGGAGAAGCAACCTACAATCTCGCTCCGGAGAATATCGTCCTGCTCGAATTGCTAGAGCCGTAACGTCGGCAGACCAAACCTGATTCAGCTGCGTGCTGATCGGGTAATTCAACGTCGCTCAGCCTGCGTGCGTGCACTTGAATTCCTGCTCGAAGCCCCCATCTGCTTGTCATCGCCGCAGCCGCGGCCCGTGCCATTGACGATGTGGAGTTTGCAAGACGATGAGTGTGGAGACTCAAAACAAAGAAACCCTGGGCTTCCAGACCGAGGTGAAGCAACTGCTTCACCTGATGATCCATTCCCTGTACTCGAACAAGGAAATCTTTCTTCGAGAGCTGATTTCCAACGCCTCCGACGCTGCCGACAAACTGCGCTTCGAAGCGCTGGCCAAGCCGGATCTGCTCGAAGGCGGCGCTGATCTAAAGATTCGTGTCAGCTTCGACAAAGAGGCCAAGACCGTTACCCTCGAGGACAACGGCATCGGCATGAATCGTGAGGATGTCATTACCCATCTCGGCACCATCGCCAAATCTGGCACGGCTGACTTCATGAAGCACCTGACGGGTGATCAGAAGAAGGACTCGCACCTGATCGGCCAGTTCGGTGTGGGTTTCTATTCGGCATTTATCGTTGCCGATCAGGTCGAGGTGTTTAGCCGCCGTGCGGGTACGCCGGCCGAAGAAGGCGTGTATTGGTCATCGAAAGGCGAGGGCGATTTCGAAGTTGCCACCATCGAGAAACCAGAACGCGGCACGCGCATCGTGCTACACCTGAAGTCCGGTGAAGAAGAATTCGCCGATGGCTGGCGCCTGCGCAACATCATCAAGAAATACTCCGATCACATCGCCTTGCCGATCGAGTTACCCAAGGAGGTCCACGGTGAAGAGAAGGACAAGCCGGCAGAGCTCGAGTGGGAAACGGTCAACCGCGCCAGCGCTCTCTGGACCCGTCCGCGCACAGAGGTAAAGGACGAGGAATACCAGGAGTTCTACAAGCACGTTGGCCACGATTTCGAAAACCCGCTGGCCTGGAGCCACAACAAGGTCGAGGGCAAGCTCGAATACACCTCGCTGCTGTTCGTGCCTGGCCGCGCGCCGTTCGATTTGTACCAGCGCGAAGCACCCAAGGGGCTCAAGCTGTACGTGCAGCGCGTATTCATCATGGATCAGGCTGATGAATTCCTGCCGCTCTACCTACGCTTCATCAAGGGTGTGGTCGACTCCAACGACTTGTCGCTGAACGTTTCCCGCGAAATCCTGCAGAAGGATCCGGTCATCGACTCGATGAAGTCGGCGCTGACCAAGCGTGTATTGGACATGTTGGACAAGCTGACCAAGGACAAGCCGGAAGATTACAAGAACTTCTGGAAGCAGTTCGGGCAGGTACTCAAGGAAGGCCCGGCGGAAGACTTCGCCAACAAGGAAAAGATCGCCGGTCTGCTGCGCTTCGCCTCCACCAGCGATGCCTCTGGCGAGCAGAACGTTTCGCTGGCTGAGTACCTTGGGCGCGTAAAGGAAGGTCAGGACAAGATTTACTATCTCACTGGCGAGTCCTATGCGCAGGTCAAGAACAGCCCGCATTTGGAAGTCTTCCGCAAGAAGGGCATTGAGGTGTTGCTGCTGACCGATCGCATCGATGAGTGGCTGATGAGCTATCTCACCGAATTCGATGGCAAGCAGTTCGTGGACGTCGCGCGCGGTGATCTCGATCTCGGCCAACTGGATTCCGAAGAGGACAAGAAGGCTCAGGAAGAAATCGCCAAGACGAAGGAGGGCCTGGTCGAGCGTCTCAAAGGTGCGCTGGGCGAAGCAGTGGCCGAAGTGCGCGTATCGCATCGCTTAACCGACTCGCCAGCAATTTTGGCGATCGGTGAACAGGATCTTGGCTTGCAGATGCGCCAGATTCTCGAGGCGAGCGGGCAGAAAGTGCCTGAGTCCAAGCCAATCTTCGAGATCAACCCGCAGCATCCGCTGATCGAGAAACTGGACGCCGAGCCGGACGAGGATCGCTTCGCTGATCTATCGCACATTCTTTTTGACCAGGCCGCGCTGGCCGCTGGTGATAGCCTCAAGGATCCGGCCGCCTATGTGCAGCGTTTGAACAGGTTACTGGTGGAACTTTCCGCCTAACTCATCGGAACCTCAAAGGCCCGTCATTGACGGGCCTTTGCATTCAAGCCAGCACACCGGTCAGTCGGGGCCGATGTGTGTCCGGGCTTCAGTATGTCCAGCCCCAGCGGATCAGGGCTGCTCCTCTCGACTCTTCTGGTATACGCGAGCGATACGGCCGGAGCGGTGATCCGTTTCTGAACTGCCTCGTGACCGGGCGGTCTATCCGCTTGGTTGTCAGGAGGACATCGGTTGTTCAATTTACGAAACTGTTTTGCCGCGTTCTGCCTGGTTGCATCGATTGCTCCGGTTCAGGCGCGTGATTACCACTACAGCGACGCGCATCTGCATTTCGTTGATTTCTTCCAGGAAAGTGATGGCATGGGCAAGTTGCTCAAGGCCATGGATGCCGGCGATATCGATCATGTGATGATCAGCGGTATCCCAGTTGCAAAAAAATGGCACGAGAACGAACCCAAGCGGCCTCGCTACTACGCTGGCGACGATGCCCCCGTCTATTGGTACAGCGCGACCGATGTGGTAGTTGCTGCGGCGCTGAAAGAATTGGATGAAGGTCAGCGACGCCGATTCCATCCGTTTCTGTCCGGCTTCAATCCCAACGACAAGAATGCTGATGCGCACATTCGGCGAATGCTCGATCTCGATCCGGGCCTTTGGCAAGGGCTAGGGGAGATATTCACCCGGCATGACGACGTAACTGCGTTAACTCAGGGCGACACGCCACGTGCAAACAATGAAGCGCTGGCACGTGTTTATCATTTGGCGGCCGAATTCGATTTGCCGGTGATGCTGCATTCCAACATCACCTCCAAGCGTGAGCGCAACCCGCTGTATCTAGCGGAACTGGAAGAGCCACTGCGTAACCATCCGCATACTCGTTTCATCTGGGCGCATGCGGGAACGAGCATGGAGCTGCATCGTCATCAGGAAAAGCTCGATTTTCTTCTCCCGACGGTTACGCGTCTTCTCGATGACTATCCCAACCTCTACATCGACCTCTCCTGGACGATGCTCAGGCCTTATCTGCTGAAGGAATCCGGTGAACCTGATAGTGACTGGGTAACGCTGATTGCGCGCCATCCGACGCGCTTCATGCTCGGTTCTGACGTGGTAGGGCGGTTCGATAGTTTGGGTGAAGGCATGAGCGCTTTCGATCCGTTTCTCGACGCATTGCCCGAGTCGGTTGCACGGAAGGTCGCACGCGACAATTTCCTCGATATCCTGCCCCGCAAACGGCAGGCCGAGGTGCGCTGAGCCCATTGGGAAAAGTGGCGAAGCGATGCGAGCCGGATGGGTTGTTTGATCAACCGTCTGCTGGCGATGTTGCCGCTTGTCGTAAAACATGTATAAGCGCATGTTTTTGACGTCAACTATTCAAGCTAATCGCTCAGGCTCCGATATCAGAGGTGAAATCGCTTGCGATGATTGCAGCGCATCTTTTGAGTAGGAAGTCCCATGTCGATTCGACGTTTGAATATCCCTTTTCGCTCTGCCATAGGTTTCGGTCTGATCGGCTTGCTCGTGCTGTTCCTCGGGCTGTCGTCATTGAATCAGATGAAAGAGATGCGCAAGCAGTCCAGCGAGGTGGACCAGAACTGGCTGCCGAGCATCATCGCCTTGAACAACATGAACGCAGGTATGCAACGTATTCGCGCACTTACGATGCGTACGGTCATGCAGGATAGTGATGAGTCGCGTAGCGCGACTCGCCAAACGCTCGCCAAGCTGGTGGATGACGTCAGTGGAATGATCGCTGACTATGAAGAGAAGCTGACTACGGCAGATGAGAAAGCCGCTTATGAGCGATTCAGGGCGGCTCAGAATTCATACATGACCGAGCAGCGCAAGGTAGTAGAGTTTGCTAGTCAAGGCGCGCGGGATCAGGCCATGGAAGTCATGCGCGGCAGCATCAATGGGCATGCGGATGCCATGACCAGCGCGCTCGACGATCTGCAGCGTATCAATGGCGACGAAGCGGGCCACGCCGCGGATCGCGCGCTTGAAGCGTACGAGACTGCGTTCAACTGGGTGATCATCACCATTATTCTCGCTGCCCTGGCCACCGTGGCGCTGGCAACACTGTTTACCAAAAGCATCGTTCGGCCTTTGAATCAGGCCGTCAATGTCGCTGAAACCGTGGCATCCGGTGACCTGACCCAGAGCTTCATCATCGAAGGTACCGACGAGCCGGCGCGTTTGCTGACTGCGCTCAAGGCTATGCAGGCAAATCTGCGCAACACCATTCAGGGTATTTCCGATTCGTCCAATCAGCTCGCTTCGGCGGCTGAAGAGCTCAATACCGTGACTGAGGACTCGACCCGTGGCCTGCATCAGCAAAGCCACGAGATCGAGCAGGCCGCCACGGCAGTGAACGAAATGACCGCAGCAGTGGACGAGGTCGCCCGTAATGCGGTGGCGACTTCGGAGGCATCACGTGAGTCGGACACAACAGCGCAACATGGTCGTCAGCAAGTGATCAAGACGGTCGATTCGATCGGTCTGCTCGCAGCGGATGTGACAACTACTTCAACCCAGGTAGAGCAGCTGGCTGGCCAGGTGCGGGACATCAGCAAGGTGCTGGATGTGATTCGCTCGATCGCTGAACAGACCAATCTGTTGGCGCTCAACGCTGCCATCGAGGCGGCACGTGCCGGCGATGCCGGTCGCGGATTTGCAGTCGTCGCGGATGAGGTTCGAGCTCTGGCTCACCGTACTCAGCAGTCCACGCAGGAAATCGAGCAGATGATCGGTGACGTGCATCAGGGCACCGATAAGGCCGTGCAGGCCATGCAGAACAGCAATGAACGGGCACGCAGCACGCTGGAAATGGCGCGTACCGCTGGTGAGGCGCTCGATGATATCGCTCGTGCGATCAGTCAGATCAGCGAGCGCAATCTGGTCATCGCCAGCGCATCGGAAGAGCAAGCCCAGGTCGCCCGTGAGGTAGACCGCAACCTGATCAACATTCGCGACCTGTCGCTGCAATCTTCGGCAGGTGCCAATCAGACCAGCGCGGCGAGTCAGGAACTGGCGGGGCTGGCTGTCAACTTGAACGAGCTGGTTGCGCGCTTCCGTATCTGATCATAATCAATGGCATCCCGCTCCATCGGGGTGTCGCTGTCTTTGCTTATATAAACGGACCGTGGCAGTGCCTGCTTGCGCCTCAAAGCTGGGCATGTCGGACCGAGATGCGTACCATCCGGCGTTTTAGTCGGGCTATCACTGTGCCGCTCACGAAGCGGCACAGCGTTGCGTCCGGTCCAGCCTCCCACGCCGAGACTCTAGTCATGTCCAACCCCTCAAGCCTCGTTTTCAGAGCCTATAACCGCGTCAGCTTGGTGGCGCAGATTGTCATAGGACTCGCCGCCGGTTGCTTGTTGGCATGGCTGTTTCCTCAGGCGGCAAATTCGGTCAGCTTGTTGGGCGATCTGTTCGTGTCCGGCCTAAAGGCAGTCGCGCCGGTGCTGGTATTCGTGCTGGTGACCGCATCGCTTGCCAACCATAAGCGCGGGCAACCGACGCATATCCGTCCGATTCTGCTCCTCTATGCGCTTGGCACCATAAGCGCCGCTGCGGTAGCGGTGATCGCCAGCGCGCTGTTTCCTACGAGCCTCACGTTGATCAGTCAGGCGAACGACGTCGTGCCTCCGTCGGGGGTTGGTGCCGTCCTGCAAACGCTGTTGTTCAACGTGGTGGACAACCCCGTGCATGCGCTTATCGAGGGGAACTTCATCGGCATTCTGGCATGGGCCATCGGCCTTGGATTCGCGTTCCGCCATGCTCGTGAGAGTACGCGTGATCTAATCGCCGATGTATCCGACGGGGTAACGCTGATCGTCAAGGTGGTGATTCGCTTCGCGCCGCTGGGCATATTCGGTCTAGTGGCCGGAACGCTTGCCAAGTCCGGTTTCGCTGCACTGGCCGGCTATCTTCAATTGCTGTTGGTGCTGGTCGGCAGCATGCTGTTCATGGCGCTGGTGGTGAACCCGTTGATCGTGTTCTGGCAGATCCGCAAGAACCCTTATCCGCTGGTCTTTACCTGCCTGCGCGAAAGCGGTATCACCGCATTCTTTACCCGTAGCTCTGCGGCGAACATACCGGTCAACATGCAGCTGTGTGAGCGCCTCGGATTGCATAAGGACACTTACTCGGTGTCGATTCCGCTGGGCGCGACCATCAATATGGGCGGGGCAGCCATTACCATTACGGTGCTGACCCTGGCGGCGGCGAATACGTTGGGCATCATGGTGGACATCCCCACTGCGATCCTGCTCAGCCTGCTCGCCGCCATCTGCGCCTGCGGTGCATCCGGGGTGGCAGGTGGATCGCTATTATTGATTCCGCTGGCCTGCAGTCTGTTTGGCATTTCCAATGACCTGGCCATGCAGGTAGTGGCTGTAGGGTTCATCATCGGCGTGGTGCAAGATTCGGCCGAAACCGCTCTGAATTCTTCTACCGACGCGCTATTCACCGCGGCTTCATGCATCGCCCATGGCGACAGCATCGAGGTGAGCGACCAGCCATTGAGCTGATCGATGCCGTGCGGCCCTGGCCAGCTTCAGTAAGCGTTCGGGGGTTGCAATCCGCCGAACGGGGCTCGTGCCGAGCACGTCTCGCTGGTTTGACTGTCTTTCGATTCTGCACAACGAACAACGGCGCCCTGAGGCGCCGTTGTTTTTACTCTTTTGCTATTCGATCAGCCTTTCCAGCGCTTGAGTACCAGCGTGGCGTTGGTACCACCGAAACCGAAACTGTTGCTCATGATCGTATCGATCTTTGCGCTCTCGCGGGTTTCGCGGACGATCGGCAGGTCGGCGACTTCCGGGTCCAGTTCATCGATGTTGGCTGAGCCGGCGATGAAGTTGCCCTGCATCATCAGCATGCAATAGATCGCTTCGTGAACGCCGGCGGCGCCCAGCGAGTGACCGGACAGGCTCTTGGTCGAGCTGATGGCCGGGATCTTGTCGCCGAACATGTTGCGTACGGCCTTGCTTTCAGCAACGTCACCCACCGGGGTGGAGGTGCCGTGGGTGTTGAGGTAGTCGATGTCGCCTTCGACAGTCGCCATCGCCTGCTGCATGCAGCGCAGGGCGCCTTCACCGCTCGGTGCGACCATGTCATAGCCGTCGGAAGTGGCCCCGTAGCCGACGATTTCCGCATAGATCTTGGCGCCGCGCTTGAGGGCGTGCTCGAGTTCTTCGACAACCACCATGCCGCCACCGCCGGCGATAACGAAACCGTCACGCTTGGCGTCGTAGGCGCGAGAGGCCTTTTCCGGCGTCGCGTTGTACTGACTGGAGAGGGCGCCCATGGCATCGAACAGGCAGCTCTGGCTCCAATGCTCCTCTTCGCCGCCGCCAGCGAAGACGACGTCCTGCTTGCCCATCTGGATCTGTTCCATGGCGTGGCCGATGCAATGCGCGCTGGTGGCACAGGCCGATGCAATGGAATAGTTGATGCCCTTGATGCGGAACGGCGTGGCCAGACAGGCGGAAACCGTGCTGCTCATGGTGCGCGGTACGCGGTATGGGCCGATACGCTTGACGCCCTTGTCGCGCAGGATATCGATGGCTTCCATCTGATTGATGGTCGAGGCGCCACCGGAACCGGCGATCAGGCCGATACGCGGATTGGAGATGTCATCGGCGCTGAGGCCCGAATCTTCCAGTGCTTGTTGCATGGCCAGATAGGCATAAGCCGCAGCATCGCCCATGAAACGCAAGACCTTGCGGTCGATCAGCTCCTCGAGGTTCAGATTGACTGACCCCGAAACCTGGCTGCGCAGACCCATGTCCGCATAGGCCTGGTTGAAGCGAATGCCAGGGCGACTGGCGCGCAGGTTGGCGGAGACGGTGTCTTTGTCATTGCCGAGGCAGGAAACGATACCTAGGCCGGTGATCACGACGCGACGCATGCGGAAGTCCTTCAAAAGCTATCGGTAGAGGTAAACAGGCCAACACGTAAACCTTCGGCACTGTAGATCTCGCGGCCATCTACGCTGACGGTTCCATCGGCGATGCCGAGAATCAGAGAGCGATTGATGGTGCGCTTGATATGAATGTTATAGGTGACCTTCTTGGCGGTCGGCAGAACCTGGCCGAAGAACTTCACTTCGCCAGAACCCAGCGCACGACCACGGCCCGGGTTGCCTTGCCAGCCGAGATAGAAGCCGACCAGCTGCCACATGGCATCAAGGCCCAGGCAGCCAGGCATGACCGGGTCGCCTTCGAAATGGCAGGCAAAGAACCAGAGATCAGGATTGATATCCAGCTCGGCGACCAACTCGCCCTTGCTGTACTTGCCGCCTACTTCGCTGATATGAACGATGCGATCGACCATCAGCATGTTCGGCGCAGGCAGTTGCGCATTACCGGGCCCGAAAAGCTCGCCGCGGCTGCAACGGAGCAGATCTTCCCGAGTAAAGGCCTGTTGTTTGGTCATGCGTATTCCTCAATGGCCCCGTTGTGGAGGGCTTGCTGCTTTCATCCGACCCGAGAGTCCGATCGTAAAGACTAGTCATAGACTGCCACCTTGCGCCTAAAGTCACAGGTGCAAGGACATGGATACCTCGTTTCAACCAACCCACGAGAAGACCATGGTAGAAACGGGCCGATACTTTAACACTCCTAACCTTTGACAACGACCTTGTGAAGCTCCTGTCCCTTATAGACCATAGGGGAATGTCCGCGATCGTGCCGTGAGGCAGAAGGGCAGACGAAAGGAGGTAACGCAGACTTGAGGTTCTGTTGAAACTGTAACCTGATGATTCCATTGACGGCTGGCTTTGCGCTGGCTGTGCCTGAATCGCTACGTATAATGCCGAACATTGCCACCGGGTGGCTCAAAACGGATACCCCATGACTGAACAGCAACCCATAGCGGTGCTTGGTGGCGGCAGCTTCGGCACCGCTATTGCAAATCTGCTGGCCGAAAACGGCCATAGCGTCCGGCTCTGGATGCGTGATCCTGGCCAGGCTGAGAGCATTCGTACCCAGCGTCAGAATCCACGTTATCTGAAAGGCGTAACGGTACGTCCTCAGGTAGATGCGGTAACGAATCTCGAGCGGACACTGAACGATTGTGAGCTGATCTTCGTGGCGTTGCCATCCAGTGCGCTTCGCCAAGCGCTATCGCCTTTTGCCGCGCAGCTGTCGGGCAAGATGCTTGTCAGCACGACCAAGGGCATCGAGGCGCAGGGCTTCATGCTGATGAGCCAGATCCTCGAAGAGATAGCACCACAGGCCCGAATTGGCGTGATTTCGGGTCCCAATCTCGCACGTGAAGTCGCTGAACATGCGCTGACCGCGACGGTGATCGCCAGTCATGATGAAGCGCTTTGCCGGTCCGTACAGCAGGTGCTGCACGGACGAACCTTTCGTGTTTATGCCAGCTCCGACCGTTTTGGGGTCGAACTCGGCGGTGCGTTGAAAAACGTCTATGCGATCATGGCCGGCATGGCCGCGGCTCTGGGTATGGGCGAGAACACCCGCAGCATGTTGATCACCCGCGCGCTTGCAGAGATGACCCGCTTTGCCGTCAAGCTGGGTGCCAACCCAATGACATTCCTGGGGCTGGCTGGCGTTGGCGATCTGATTGTTACCTGCACGTCTTCGAAGAGTCGCAACTTCCAGGTCGGCTACGCGCTGGGCGAAGGGCTGAGTCTCGATGAAGCCGTGTCTCGCCTGGGAGAGGTGGCTGAAGGAGTCAACACCATCAAGGTATTGAAGACCAGGGCGGAGGAGCTGCAGGTCTATATGCCACTGGTCGCTGGGCTACATGCCATCTTGTTCGAGGGGCGTACGCTGGAACAGGTAATCGCGCTACTGATGCGCGGCGAGCCGAAGACCGACGTGGATTTCATTTCCACCGACGGCTTCTGAGAACGACACCGGAGATATCAATGAGCACATCACAAAGCGGCGCGGATCGCGAATCGCTGGTTCTGCGCGCCATCTGGATGCTGGTTTTCTTTTTTGTCTGGCAGTTGGCCGAGTTGGTGCTGCTGGTGGTTGTGGTTGCGCAGTTGGTCTTGCGCGCGGTGAATGGCAAGGCCAACGAGAGCCTACAGGGTCTGGGCGACAGCCTCAGCCAGTACGTAGCGCAGATCGGCCGTTTCGGCACTTTCAACACCGATCGTAAACCCTGGCCGATGTCCGACTGGCCTAAGCCGCGCCCGGCGGATATCGAAACACCTCCGCCGGTCACGCCTGCACCGCCGAAGCAGGAGCCGCAGGTATGAAGTTGTGGCTGCTGCGCCACGGCGAGGCTGAGCTCAGGGCCCGTACCGATGCCGAGCGCAATCTGACGGCGGCCGGGAGGCTCGAGGTGCAAAACAGCGCGGTACACCTGCTCGGTCAGCCGTTGCAGATCATTCTTGTCAGCCCTTATCAGCGGGCGCAGCAGACCGCTGAGATCGTCCGACAGGCACTTGACTTCACCGTGGCCATCGAGACTGTTCCCTGGCTGACGCCGGAATCCGATCCAAACGATGCGATGCTTTATCTCAACCGCCGCAACGAGCAGAGCTTGCTACTCGTAACTCATCAGCCCTTCGTCGGAGCGCTGGGTGGTTGGCTGGTCCATGGCCATCGCGACACGCCGCTGCCGATGGCGACCGCCAGCCTGGCCGAGCTGGACGGTGAATATCTGGCTGCAGGCCTGATGCATCTTGCAGGGCTGCGGCATCCGCGCTGACATTGCGCGCTGCGTGCTGTACCGATTAAAAAACAAAAACGGAGAGCGACACTTGAGCATTTGGCACCGTCAACCGGAACTCGAACAACTCAACGCAAACCGCGGAAATACCATCGTCGAACTGCTCGATATTCGTTTCGAAGCCGTCGACGACGATTCCCTTACCGCCAGCATGGTGGTCGATTCGCGTACACACCAGCCCTATGGCTTGCTGCATGGCGGCGCTTCGGTGGTGCTCGCCGAAACCGTCGGCTCCACGGCCAGCTATCAGTGCATCGATACGAGCCGATTTTATTGTGTCGGCCTGGAAGTGAACGCCAATCATATTCGTGCCCTACGCAGCGGTCGTGTCACCGCGGTCTGCCGGCCGGTGCATCTGGGGCGCTCCAGCCACGTCTGGGATATCCGCCTGAGTGGCGACGACGGCAAACTCAGCTGCATTTCCCGGCTGACCGTAGCGGTCGTGCCGGTGGGCGAGAACAGCCCGCGACGCTGAGAGGCGCGGCAGACGTCTTGTTTGGCGTGACTGCCGTTCATTCTGCCGCCCCACACGATTGCCGCAGGGGACCAAGGGCCAGACAATGGTTGCCTTTCTCCGGTCGCATCGAACCCATGACGCAACGCATTTTTTTCGCCCATGCCAACGGCTTTCCCTCCGGGACCTATCGCAAGCTCTTCGACCTGCTGACGCCGGACTACAGCGTCACTCACCTCGAGCAGCACGGTCACGATCCTCGGTTCCCGGTGGATGACAACTGGCAAAACTTGGTGCAGGAGCTGCTCGAACAGCTTGTGGCGGTAAAAGAACCGGTCTGGGGTGTCGGACATTCGCTGGGCGGGATGCTGCATTATCATGCGGCCTTGCAGCGACCCGACCTTTATCGCGGCGTGGTCATGCTCGATTCGCCGATGCCGACCTGGTTCGACCAAACGCTTATCTGGGCTGCCAAGCGCTTCGGCTTTATCGATCGTTTGACGCCAGCCGGTCGCACCCTCGGACGTCGCGAGGAGTTCGTTTGCGCGGACGAGGCGCGGCAATATTTCGCCAGTCGGACACTGTTCCGCGCATTCGATCCCGATTGCCTGGATGCCTACGTCGAACATGGTCTTGAGCCGACCGCCCAGGGGCTGCGTCTACGCTTCGATCCGGAAACCGAAATTCGCATCTACCGCAGCGTGCCGCACGTCACGCCCGGCTGGCCGCATGCGTTGAAGATTCCGCTTGCCGTGGTGCGTGGGCGCCAAAGTCGAGTGGTGCTGCCCCATCATGCTTATCTGCTGCGACTGGTTGCGCACGGCGAAGCGCATACCTTGCCCGGCGGGCACATGTTTCCGCTCGAGCATCCGGGGGATACCGCGATGCTGCTCAGACAATTGTTCAGCCGCTGGAGCGAGCTGGATCGAAGAGGTGCCGCATGACCGTCGCGTTCGAAGAGGTCCGCCTGAGCCTGCCGCATATCGAAGTTGCGGCGCATCTTTACGGTCCCGAGGATGGCCTGCCGGTAATCGCCCTGCACGGTTGGCTGGACAACGCCGCCACCTTCTCACGCTTGGCGCCGATGCTCGATGGCGTCCGTATTGTCGCGTTGGATCTGCCGGGGCACGGCCACTCCGATCATCGCCCCGTCGGCGCTGCCTACAATATCTGGGACTACGCCCATGACGTGCTGCAGACGGCCGAGCAGTTCGGCTGGCAGCGATTCTCACTGTTGGGTCATTCGATGGGCGCGATCGTTTCGGTGCTACTGGCCGGCGCCATGCCCGAGCGGATCGAGCGTCTGGCGCTGATCGATGGGGTGATTCCTTATACCGGCGAGGCCGAAACCGCACCGCAAAAGCTCGGTGAGTCGTTACAGGCATTACTCGCCGTTAATGACAAGCGCAAGCCGGTCTATGCCAAGTTCGAGCAAGCGGTCGCGGCACGCATGAAGGGGGTCGGTGCGGTCAGCCATGAGGCGGCCGAATTGCTTGCCCAGCGTGGTCTGATGCCGGTTCCCGGCGGTTATACCTGGCGCACCGATGCGCGGCTGATGCTGCCATCGCCGATGCGCTTGAGCCGCGCGCACGCGCTGTCGTTCGTACAGCGGGTGGCTTGTCCCGCGAGCCTGATACTGGCGGAGCGGGGCCTGATGACCCAGCCCGCAATGCTGGAACTGTCCGAGGCCTTGCCGTTCACGCTGCACAAGCTGCCGGGCGGGCATCATTTGCATCTGGATGATCAGCGGGGGGCCGAAGCGGTGGCGGCTGTTTTCAATCCTTTCTTCGCGGCTTGAAGCCAGGGCGCTGAGCGGTTACGCAAGAATCTGTCGCAAACCCTCGCTTGACTTGCTTTCGCCAACTGGTGAGGCTGGGTTATTGCCTCAGCAGGGAACATCGCAATGATCGATCTGTACACCGCCGCAACGCCCAACGGTCACAAAATCTCCGTTGCGCTCGAGAAACTCGGCCTGCCTTATCGGATGCAGGCGCTCTGCTTTTTTCAGCGCTGGGTCGACACCGGCGCGCAGGTACAGACTGCCCAGTCGATGCTCGCCCGGTGAGGTTCCGTATGCGAGGCGTATGGATAACCGGGTTGGCCATGCTCGCCGGCGCAGCGATTGCAGCTGATTTGCCTGGCAGCAGAGATTTCGATTCGCTTGCGCGATATCCGCAGGCGCAAATAGTCGCTTTCAAAGAACAGCAGGTGCTGGAGCGGACTTATCCGCTGGACTCGATCCGTCGCATCAGCGGTCGCCTGAGGATGAGTGCCCAAGTCAGCGCGCCCGGTCAGCTGACGGCCGTCACCTACCAGTTACCGGATGTGCATACCGGTGTCGAAGCATTCGAATGGGCGCGCAGTCAACTGCTGGAGGATGGGGCCGAATTGCTGTACTGGTGCGAAGGGCGCGATTGCGGGTCGAGCAGCCTCTGGGCTAACGCGGTGTTCCAACGATCCATGCTTTACGGCCCCGATGCGCGGCAGGCTTATCTGCTGGCGCGCTTGCCCGGTGAATCCGACCGCCTCATGGCGCTCTATGGCATCACGCGTGGCAATGGCCGGCCCTACCTGCAGGTGGAGCAGTTCAAGCCGGACGAACCACTCGGCGTCATCTTGCCGAATCCGGCTACCCTGTTGCGTCAGTTGAAGCGCACCGGCGAACTTTGGCTGCCGCGATTGCCGGAAGAGCCAACGGCCGAGTGGGGCGCGTTGTTGGCGAACGTGCTGCGGCTCGACAGCACCATGCGGGTAATGCTGGAAGGCAAAGGCGCTGCGGCCTGGTATGAAGCGCTGACCCTTGAGCGGGTCAAGGCGCGGCGTCTGGACCCGAAGATTTCCGATGAGGACGGCCTACGTATCAGGTTATTGCGCTGAGGGCGCGTTTCAGACTGCAATAGAACTCCTGCCTGGTGCGCTTTGCTCAAGGCGTACCGTGTTTTTCGATAGGTATCTTGATGCTTAACAATGATCGTCTGCTGGTGCAGATTCTGCTCCTGGTGCTGCTCGGTGCCTGCGTGTGGGTACTGGCTCCGTTTGCCTCTGCGTTGTTCTGGGCGGCGGTTCTGGCGTTCGCCAGCTGGCCGATCATGCGCTGGCTTACGCGCTGGTTGAACGGTAACTCGGCACTCGCCGCGACGCTGCTGACGTTTGGCTGGATGGTGCTGGTGGCCGTGCCGTTGGTATGGCTGGGGTTCAACATTGCCGACCAGATTCGCGAGGTCAACACCCTAGCGCACAACCTACAGGTACAGGGTTTGCCAGAGCCACCTGATTGGCTGGGCGAGCTGCCGTTGGTTGGCGACAGATTGCTGGCTTTCTGGAACACCGTTGATGAGCAGGGCACGGCGTTCTTCGCCACTGTTCGCCCGTATATTGGGCAGGTCGGAAACTGGTTGCTGGTGCGCAGTGCCCGTATTGGTGGCGGAATGCTAGAGCTGGCACTAAGCCTGGTGCTGGTGTTCTTCTTCTATCGTGACGGGCCGAAACTCGCAGCCTTCGTCCACAGTCTGCTGCACCGGCTGATTGGTGATCGCGCGGACCATTACCTGGAGCTGGTTGCGGGTACCGTTCAGCGTGTCGTCAATGGCGTGATCGGTACGGCCGCCGCCCAGGCGATTTTGGCCTATGTCGGCTTCAGCATTGCTGGGGTGCCGGGTGCGCTGATTCTCGGTCTGCTGACCTTTGCGTTCAGCTTTTTGATGGTCCCACCGCTGATCTGGGGGCCGTCAGTTGCCTGGCTCGTCTGGCAAGGCCAATACGGCATGGCAGTGTTTCTCGGCATTTGGGGCATGTTCATCATCAGCGGCGTGGACAACGTGCTGAAACCCTATTTGATCAGTCGCGGCGGCAACCTGCCGCTGGTCGTGGTGTTGTTGGGTGTGTTCGGCGGCGTATTGGCGTTCGGTTTCATGGGTCTGTTTTTAGGGCCGACGCTGCTGGCGGTCGCCTATAGCTTGCTGGGCGACTGGCTGATCAAAGAAGTGCCAGGCGCCGCCACACCAGAGAAGTTGCCGGGCGGTCGATTCGACTGACACTTTCGATAATGGTCATGGCAACCGGCCGTGACGAAACGGGGGGGAGCAGACCCTAGAGCTGTTCTTCCTCGTACTTGTCGAGCGCATCGCTCGCGATGATCTGCCCCAGCTTGATCAACTCAGGCGCTTTGTAGAACTCATAGAAGCGGCAGGCGCGCTTGGGGATGTTGATCAGCACGTTTGGCGGATAACCGGCGATCTTGTATTGCGTCAGCGAAGATTGCATCACCTCGAAGCTCTGGTTGATCAGCTCCAATAGTGAAGCCGGACCGCCAACATCCACCACCATCGAGCCCTCTGCCGATTTCGGTGCGCTTTGCCCTGACGGGGCGGCCACTGGCTGGTCGTCCGGGGTCGCCTCACCGGTTTGAAGCACGGCGATGTGTTCATCCAGGCTGTCGCGCCGCCAGAACGGGATATGCGAGCTGATCGAGCTGACCATCGCATCGAACCGGCCCGGGCGAATGATCTCCGGCAAGGGGTATTGCCGATGGTTATTCGCGTTGAGGTTGACCGCGATGATGATGTCGCTGTGGCTGGAAACGACCGGCACAATCGGCAGGGGATTCAATATCCCGCCGTCGACCAGCATACGGTTGCCTTGCATGACGGGGGTGAACAGGCTCGGAATGGCGGCCGAGGCCCGCATCGCCAGTTCCAGATTGCCTTCCTGAAACCATATTTCCTGCTGATTGGTCAGGTCTGTGGCGACTGCGGTAAAGGGGATCGGCAGATCTTCGATATTGATCGAGCCAAGCATTTCACGGATGCGCCCGAAGATCTTTTCGCCACGAATGGCGCCGAGGCTGAAGCTCGGGTCCACCAGGCGCAGCATGTCGAAATAGTCGAGGCTTTCGATCCAATCGCGATATTCATCCAGCTTGCCTGCCGCGTAGATCCCGCCGACCACCGCGCCCATCGAGCAGCCCGCGATGCAATTGATTTCGTAACCTCGGGCGGTGAGTTCCTCAATGACACCAATGTGCGCGTAACCCCGCGCGCCACCCGAACCCAATACCAGTGCGACCTTGTTGCCCATGCGATTCTCCCTATGGCAGGAGCGATAGCTTCGAGCTTCAAGCCGCAAGCTTCAAGTTAAATGCCAAGTCAGAACCGTATGGCAACGAAAAGTGGCAGCGAAAACTCATCAACGCGGCGGCGGAGCGATGCCGGCTTCAGCCTTTGCTACAATCGGCGCCCGCTTTTTTGCCAGCGTCACGAGAATTTCCCAGATGAGCGAACCCATCCGCCTCACTCAATACAGTCATGGTGCCGGTTGCGGCTGCAAAATTTCACCCAAGGTCCTGGATGTAATCCTCGCCGGGAGTGGCGCGCAGAACCTCGATCCGCGTCTGTGGGTCGGTAACGCATCGCGTGACGACGCCGCCGTTTACGGCATCGATGAAGAGCGCGGCGTGGTATCGACCACCGACTTCTTCATGCCCATCGTCGACGATCCGTTCGATTTCGGTCGGATCGCCGCAACCAATGCGATCAGCGATATCTACGCGATGGGTGGCGATCCGCTGATGGCCATCGCCATTCTCGGCTGGCCAGTGAACGTATTACCGCCTGAGGTGGCACGCGAGGTCATCGCCGGTGGTCGCGCCGTATGCGACGCGGCGGGCATTCCGTTGGCGGGCGGCCATTCGATCGACGCGCCCGAGCCGATTTTTGGCCTGGCAGTGACCGGCCTGGTGAACAAAAGCCAGATGAAGCGAAACGACACCGCAACAGTCGGCTGCAAGCTCTACCTGACCAAGCCGCTGGGCATCGGCATTTTCACCACAGCCGAGAAGAAGGCCAAGCTGCGCGCCGAGGACGTTGGTCTTACGCGTGACTGGATGTGCACCCTGAATACCCCCGGCAGCCGCTTCGGCAAACTCGCGGGCGTCCGCGCCATGACCGATGTCACCGGTTTTGGCCTGCTCGGGCATCTGGTCGAGATGGCCGATGGCAGCGGCGTGACCGCGCGTATCGACTATGCCCGTGTGCCGCGTCTGGACGGCGTCGAATATTACCTGGAGCAAGGCTGCGTACCGGGCGGGACCGGGCGTAACTTCGACAGCTACGGTGAGCGCATCGCGACGCTGGACGAGGCCCATAAACAATTGCTCTGTGACCCGCAGACCAGTGGCGGGCTGCTGGTCGCCGTGGCACCCGAAGGCGAGGCTGAATTTCTCACGGTCGCCGCCGAACTCGGCCTGGCACTCGAGCCGATTGGCGAACTGGTCGAAGCCGGTGTCTTTGCTGTCGAGGTTCGTTGATGCGTGGCGATACCGATAACTTCCGCGAGCTGTTCCTCAATGATGTGCCGATGATGGATGCGCGGGCACCGGTGGAATTTGCCAAGGGCGCGTTTCCCGGCGTGGTCAACCTGCCATTGATGGACGACCTTGAACGGCAAAAGGTCGGCACTTGCTACAAACAGCACGGCCAGCAGGCTGCGATCGAACTTGGTCATCGACTGGTCAGCGGTCAGATCAAGGCTGAACGTATCCAGGCTTGGGCCGATTTCGCGCGGAGCAATCCGCACGGCTATATTTACTGTTTCCGCGGTGGCCTGCGTTCACAGCTGGTTCAGCAATGGCTCAAGACCGAGGCGGGCATCGACTACCCGCGTGTCACGGGCGGCTACAAGGCGATGCGTCATTTCCTGCTGGAAACCATCGAGCAGGCGGCGGCGAATTACAACTTCGTGCTGGTCGGCGGAATGACTGGCACGGGCAAAACCGAAGTGCTGGCGCGTCTGGACGAAAGCGTCGATCTGGAAGGCATTGCCAATCACCGTGGTTCTAGCTTCGGCAAGCGTGCCACCCCGCAACCGGTGCAGATTGACTTTGAAAACGCGCTGGCTATTCGCCTCCTGAAAATGCATGAGGCGGGTGCCAGGCAGTTCGTCCTGGAAGACGAGGCGCGGCTGGTGGGCCGTTGTTCGATACCGCTGCCGCTGTTCCAGGGCATGCAGCAGTATCCGCTGGTGTGGCTGGAGGACAGCTTTGAAGGGCGTGTCGATCGAATTCTGAAGGATTACGTGATCGACCTCTGTGCCGAGTTCATCGCTGAGCTGGGCGAGGGTGGATTTGCCGCTTTCAGCGAGCGTTTGCAGCAAAGTCTGGTCAATATCAGCAAGCGGCTCGGAGGCGAGTGCTACAAGCAACTGGCTGCGATCATGGATCAGGCGCTCGCTGAGCAGGCCACCACGGGAACGGTCGATCTGCACCGCGGCTGGATCGAGGTGCTGCTGAGGCAATACTACGATCCGATGTATGCCTACCAACGGGAGAGCAAGGCGTCCCGAATCGAATTCGCTGGCGAGCAGGATGCTGTAGTCGAGTTCCTCCGCGAGCGCATTGCAGGCAATCACAACTGAGTTGGGCTCGGAATGAGGATGTATCGATGAAAAATTTGATCTGTTTATCTCTGTTGGCGTTTGCCCTGACCGGTTGCGCCGCAAAAACCGCTTATCGCGACAGCTGCGCATCCCAGCTGAACGCTGCTTGGGAAGAGCAGAGTCTGGCTGAAGCGGAAGGATTCGCCGGTACCGTGAGCTATTCCAAGGCGATAGCCCTGCTTACCGGTGCGAAAACCCAGCAGCAATTCGAGGGCTATCAGGGCTGCGTGGAAAAGGCCAAGAAAGCTCGCTTCTACCTCCGCGAGTCGCGCGCGGGGCGCTGACAGTACGGCGCTAACGTGGCAGCCGCTCTGGTTGCCACGTCTCATCTGTCGGTTTTGGCCGATTCAGCAGGAAACCCCTAATGCTGCTCGACTTCTCCACTCTGGCGCCGGTCGAGGCCTATCGCTGGCTGGCGTCCACCGTTACACCGCGACCGATTGCCTGGGTTTCGACATGCTCGGCTTCGGGCATCAGTAATCTCGCGCCATTCAGTTTCTTCCAGGTGATCAGCAGCGAGCCGCCGACATTGCTAATCAACGTTGGCCTCAAGGATGGGCTGCCCAAGGACACCGCTCGCAATGCGCACGATACCGGTGAGCTGGTCGTTCAGCTCGTCAGCGCTGAGCAGGCCGAGGCGATGAACGCGTCTGCCGCCGCTTTGCCCCATGGCCTCAGCGAGTTCGAGCACTGTGGTATCGCCAGCGAACCGGCCCGTCTCGTGAAGGTGCAGCGGGTGGCTGGCGCGCCGGTCGCCTTCGAATGTCGCGTCGCGCAGATCCAGCCGTATCCGGCTGAGTCGCCCAACTGCCAGCTCATCTTCGCCGAAGTGCTGCTGGCGCATATCGATGACCGTGTGCTCGACGAGCGCGGACGTATCGATTCCGCCCGGCTCGATCTGGTCGGGAGACTCGGGGGCGCGACTTACAGCTATACCCGCGAGCGTTTCGATATGCAGCGGCCCTAGCCGCGCAGCCCCGCTTGATTGCCCCGCAGCTTACCGACGCACCCACAGCCCGCGCCCGGGCGGTTGGCGACACGCAACATCCAGGCCGCAGCACGGATCAAGCGCCGGTTCACAACTTCGTCACTGCAGGTTTCCATCGCTTTGCCTGAGCTTGGCCGGTCAGTAGGATCGACGGAACAAACAAAGGAGAGTCGCATGCGTGCGCGATTGGATGTCTGTCTAAGGGCGGTGAACGAGGTCCTGCTCGGCAAGCAATCACAGGTTCGATTGGCCATGGCCTGCCTGCTGGCGAGGGGGCATCTGCTGGTCGAGGATCTGCCGGGTATGGGCAAGACCACGCTCAGCCATGCGCTCGCCAAGGTGATGGGCTTGGAATTCCAGCGAATCCAGTTCACTTCGGACCTCTTGCCGGGCGATATCCTCGGTACCTCAGTGTTCGACAGGGACAGCGGGCAGTTCGTCTTCCATCCAGGACCGATTTTCGCCGAGCTGATCCTCGCAGACGAAATCAACCGGGCCACGCCGAAAAGCCAGAGCGCACTGCTCGAAGCCATGGAAGAAGGGCAGGTCACCATCGAGGGCGCAACCCGGCCCTTGCCTGAGCCATTCTTCGTCGTCGCCACGCAGAACCCTGTCAGCTCCGGCGGGACATTCGCGCTCCCCGAGTCGCAGCTGGATCGTTTCCTGATGCGCCTGTCCCTGGGCTATCCGGCGAAAGCTGCGGAGAAAGCGTTGCTACTCGGCGACTCTCGCCGCGATCTACTGACGCGCCTGGAACCCATGCTCGATCATGCCGGGCTGGTGGCGATTCAGGATACGGTGGCGCAGGTGCGGGTGAGTGACGCGTTGGTCGACTACGTGCTGCGGCTGGTCGAGGCTACCCGCACACAGCCTCAGTTCGCATGGGGGCTTTCGCCTCGCGGCAGCCTGGCGTTGTTGGCGGCGGCACGGGCTTGGGCCTTTCTCGACGGTCGCGATTATGTAATTCCGGAAGACGTCCAGGCGGTGCTGCCATCGGTGGTCGGACATCGCCTCCGCGAGCAGGCTGACGCCACTGGCCATGGCGGCGGCGCGCTGGTGCAGTGGCTGTTGCGCGAAGTGCCAGCGCTCTGATGCCCTATTGCGGGAACTGCCGAGAGGACGAGCATGCGACTGCTACCACGGCTACGTGATCGCTGGCTGTTAAAGCGCATTCCGCCTGGTCCGAGTGTGCGGCTCGATCAGCGGCGCATATTTATCATGCCGACCGCGGTGGGCATATCGTTTCTGTTGGCATTGCTGCTGATGCTGCTTGCCGCAATCAATTACCAGAACAGTCTCGCCTATGCCCTGACGTTCCTGCTTGGCTCGGTATTCGTGGTCGCGATACTGCATACCTGGCGCAATCTGGCAGGCTTGGTTCTGCAGGCAGGCAGCGCGGAGTCCGTCTTTCTAGGTGAACAGGCGCGTCTGCGTGTCAGGCTGGAAAGCGGTGGCCGCCTCTATCAGGCCGTCGCGCTGGGCTGGCCCAGGAGCGGCTTGCAATTGGTGGATGTGCCGACCGGCGGAACCTGTGAAGTCGAACTGAGCCTGCCGAGTGAACGCCGCGGCTGGCTGAGGCCGGGGCGGTTGCGCGTCGAGAGTCGCTTTCCGTTGGGCATTCTGGTGGCGTGGAGCTGGGTCGACCTGCAGCTAGCTGCACTGGTCTACCCGCGGCCGTTAGCAGGCGATTTACCGCAAGCCGGCGGGTTGATCGAAGAAGAGAGTGAGGGGACTCGCACAGTTGGGAGTGGCATCGATGATTATCAAGGCTTGAGACCTTGGCAACCGGGCGACTCGCGGCGACGTCTTAATTGGAAGGCGTTTTCACGCGGCCAGGGCTTGCTGGTGAAGGATTTCACCGCGTTGGCCGGCCAAGAACCGCTACTTGATCTCGATGCACTCGACGGGGATATCGAGGCGCGGCTGTCGCTACTTTGCCATTGGGTCGTCGAATTATCTGCGCGCCAGCAACCCTTCGCCTTGCGCATCGCGGCGACAACCATCGGCCCGGACGGCGGCGCTGATCATCGTAACCGCTGCCTGCGCGAACTGGCCTTGTTCGGTCTGGAGCGGGGGCGCGATCAATGAGCGCTATGCAGGCAATTCCGCGTAACGGGCTGGTCTGGCTGCTGGTGGCGCAAGTGCTGGTGATCCTTCCTCATCTGGGCCATCTGCCGTTGTGGATTATCGGCCTCTGGCTGGCTTGCGCCGCTTGGCGAGTGCAGATTTTTCGCATGCGTGCCCGCTATCCGAAGAGCTGGGCGAAAGCCCTGATGATGATCGGCGCGGGGTTTGGTGTGTACTTTTCGCGCGGCAGCGTGATCGGGCTCGACGCCGGAGTGGTGCTGCTGATTGCCGCGTTCATTCTCAAACTGGTGGAGATGCGCAGTCGCCGTGATGCGCTGGTACTGATCTTCCTCGGCTTCTTTGCCGTGGTGACCAGTTACCTGTTCTATGACAGTCTGTTGGCCGGACTGTACAGCCTGTTGCCGATCACGGCTCTGTTGGCCGCCATGATTGGCTTGCAGCAGAGCACTGTGGCCACGCATCCCTGGCCGACAGTACGTCTGGCGGGCTCGCTATTGCTTCAGGCCGTGCCGCTGATGCTGGTGCTGTTCGTGCTGTTCCCGCGGTTGGGTCCGCTCTGGTCCTTGCCGCAGCCAAAGGACCGTGGCGTTACCGGACTGGCCGACAGCATGTCACCGGGCGATATCGCCGAACTGAGTCGATCCGCCGAGCTGGCATTCAGAGTCAGTTTCGAGGGTCCGATTCCTGAGCGGGACCAGCTGTATTGGCGGGCCGTCACGTTCGAGCGCTTCGATGGCCGGCGCTGGTCGCAATCATTCGCTTCACAATCGCCGCAAGCCCCTGATTGGAGTCCGCGAGGCGTGCCGGTGCGCTACAGCATCGTGATGCAGCCCAGTGGTCGGCCCTGGTTATACGCGCTGGATGTCGCGCAGGTGGATGCGAGCAACGTGCGGCTGATGGCCGATTTCCATCTGCAACGACAACGTCCGATCGACCAGCCATTGCTTTACCGGGCGACCTCATGGACCGAATCGCTGCGCGAGCCTGAGGCTGCGCCCGCCACGCTTGAGCGTGCCTTGCAGCTTCCTGCTGCGGGCAATCCGCGCAGTCGGGCCTGGGCTGCGGATCTGCGCCGCAAACACCGGACTCCAGAGGCGACCGTGCAGGCGCTCCTGCGGCATTTCAATCAACAGCCATACGGCTATACGCTGCGGCCGCCGTCGGTGGGCACCGATATCGTCGATGGATTTTTGTTCGATACGCTGAACGGCTTCTGTATTCACTACGCTGGGGCGATGACCTTTGTGCTGCGTGCTGCTGGCATACCCGCGCGCGTGGTAGCTGGTTACCAGGGCGGAGAAATCAATCCCTCGGGTAACTATCTGTCGGTTCGTCAGCGTGACGCCCATGCCTGGGTCGAGTACTGGATCGCCGATCGTGGCTGGATCGCGGTGGACCCGACGTTCCAGGTCGCACCGGAACGCATCGAGCTGGGACTCGAAGAAGCGCTTGCAGACGAGCAGGGGCTTCTCGATGACTCGCCACTGACGTTGCGGCGCTACCGGGACATCGGCTGGCTGAACCAGCTGCGATTCGGCTGGGACAATCTCAGCTACGGCTGGCAACGCTGGGTGCTCGGCTACCAGGGCGAGCGCCAGCTGGAAATCCTGCAAGGACTGTTCGGCAAGATCGACGAGCGCAAGCTCGGATTGCTGATGGTTGCTTCCGGTGCGCTGCTGATGTCGTTCCTGGCGCTGATGTTGCTGAAACCCTGGCGGCGCGAACGCGATCCCCAGCTGCGTCTGTTTCAGCGATTCGAAGGGCTGCTGGCACGCCAGGGCGTCGCGCGGCTAGCGGGCGAGGGCGCGCGCGATTTTGCCGAGCGGGCGGCCGGCCTGGCTCCGGCCGTTGCCGAACCGATTCGCGATTTCGCTCGGCTCTACGAGATGGCGCGCTATGCTGGCCAGCCGGCGGACCTGGCGGCAATGCGGGCTTCGCTCGCCAGACTGAGACGCCAGCTGCCGTGGCGACCTGATATTCGCAGGCGCCAGGGCAGAGGTGAGCGCAGCGACCCATAGTTGCGCGCGATAGCGCCTTATCACCGAAGCCTAGATATGCACCCCGTCAGCGAGCCGGCTATAAGATAGCTCCGATAACAACGATCCGAGGTGGGCATGACCCTTTCCGAACTGATACAAGCCGCGCGTGACAATCCACAGAACGTCGTCGTACCTGCTAGTTGGGGCCAGGGCCGGGCCGGTTTCGGCGGGGTCGTTGCGGCCCTGGTGTACGAGGCGATGCAAGCGCAAGTGCCCGAAGGGCGTCCGGTGCGCTCATTGGCCATCACATTTGTCGGTCCATTACTGGTCGATACGCCGGTCAGCTTCGAGGCCGAGGTACTGCGTGAGGGCAAGGCGGTCAGCCAGGTGCTTGGGCGTGCTGTCCAGAACGGCCAAGTGGTGACCATCGTGCAGGGCAGCTTCGGCGCGGCTCGCGCTTCCGCCGTCCAAGTGGCAGCAGAGCCAGCCCCGGCGATGCCGCCGGTGGAAGAATGCCAAGAGTTGCCTTTCGTACCGGGCGTGGCGCCGGAGTTCACTCGCTATCTGGCGATGCGCTGGGGTATCGGTGGACTGCCGTTTACCGGTAATACATCTCGAGAAATGGGCGGCTGGGTGCGACAGCGCGGTGAGGTCGAGCGAGAGCCGGTCACCGTCTCGCATCTGCTAGCGCTGGTGGATGCATGGCCACCCGCGGTGCTGTCGCATTTGAGAGGGTTCGCGCCCGGCAGCTCGCTGACCTGGACCATCGAATTCATCCAGCCGACTCCGCAGCTCGATACCCATGAGTGGTGTCAGTACCGTGCGGTGATCGAGCATGCGCAGGATGGCTACGGCCATTGCGCAGCGGCGCTGTGGACGGCCAAGGGCGAGTTGGTGGCGTTGAGCCGTCAGACGGTAACGGTGTTCGGCTGACCGGGCGGAGCGATTCGGCTCTGCCTGCACCTTGCCGAGCTCTGACGCAATGCTGGCGAAAGTGATGCTGGCCTCGCTTGTTGAATTGCTGCTTTTATCTGAATGCATCTAGGCGCTGCGATTATATGCAGCGGCAGGACGAACAGCGCCGTTTTGCCAGTCAGGCGCTTAAACGCCGCGAATGCTGGCTTGCAGGCTGTTCAATACCGGCCCAAAGGCGTGATCTGAAAGAATTGCTGGGCACAGGCGGTGGTGCTGGCGGCCAGCTCTTCTTCGCTCACGCCGCGATGATGAGCCACTTCGCGCAAGACTTCGGGAAGGAAAGCGGGTTCGTTCTGGCCGCCCTTGGGTTTGGGGCGCAGCGTGCGTGGCAATAAGTAGGGTGCATCGCTTTCGAGCATTAGTCGCGTTACCGGAATCTCGCGTACCAACGGGTGCAGATGAGTGCCGCGGCGCTCATCGCAGATCCAGCCGGTAATGCCGATGTGCAGGTCGAGATCCAGATAGGCGTAAAGCGCGCGTTTTTCCCCGGTAAAGCAATGAACGACCGCGGCGCTGAGTTGATCGCGGAACGGCCGGAGGATCTCGATTAGGCGCTGATCGGCATCGCGTTCGTGTAGAAATAGCGGCAGGCCGGTTTCCACGGCCAACTGCAGATGCTCTTCCAGTACACGTTCCTGCTGCGCGCGGGGAGACAGGTCTCGGTTGAAGTCCAGGCCGCACTCGCCAACCGCCCGTACTTCCGATTCGGTGAGCAAGTCTTTCAGCTGCGTAGCGGTTTCCGATGTCCACTGGCTCGCGTCGTGAGGGTGAATGCCGGCGGTGCAAAATAGCCGTTTCCGGCTTTCATCCAGGTCGCGGCAGAATGTCAATGCCGCTTCGCTCTCGGCGAGACTGGTGCCCGTCAGTACCAACTGAGTGACGCCCGCTGCGTAGGCGCGATCAAGGACGGCGCGCGGATCGCGGGCAAGGGTCGGGTGGGTCAGATTGACACCGATGTCGACAAGTTGCATGAACTGCCTCGCTTATAAAATAAAAATATAACTATGAAAATCAGTTAGTTAAATAACCTATCTAAGGTTGCGTGACAGCTTTGGATGGCGGCGGCACTCGTGCTATGAGAACCTTCGCCGCCTTGCGGCAGGGTGGCCGCGCTGACGTGTCCGTTTCGAGCCGATAAGCCGCCGATGATCCGATTATTTCCCCTGCTTTTGTGCCTCCTGGCGTTCGCGCCGTGGCCGGCCGTCGCGCGCGTAATGGGCCCCCAGGCCTGGCAGTCGGCGGATACGGTACGCGATCTTGCAGAGATCCGCCGCAGTGGGGTGTTGCGCGTGCTGGTGAATCAGAGTCGCAACAGCTCCGGCGAGGTCAAGGGCCAAGCCATTGGTGTGGAATATGTCCGCCTGCGTGCGTTCGAGCAGTTCCTTAATCGCGGTTCCAAGGGGCGACCGATCACGTTAGAGATGATTCCGAAGGCCAAGGACCAACTGCTTGCGGCGTTGCAGCGGGGCGAGGGTGATCTGGTCGCGCCTGGCGAGTTGCTGGATTTGGGACCGATGCGCCGGGTGAGCCGCAGCCGGGCTGTGGTCGCTGATGTTCCGATGGTTCTGGTCACTCGCCAGGACAGTCCCCGCTACAAGCGCTTCGAGCAACTATCGGGGCGCGGCCTGGCGTTGTCGGCAGGCAGTGCTGCCGGGCCTGCTCTCGAACAGATCAACCGTGAGCTGATGCAAGCCGGACGCGCGCCGATCGCCATCGAGTGGGTCGACCCGACACTCGCCGTGGAGGATGTGCTGGAAATGGTGCAGGCCGGTATCTATTCGGCCACCGCTGTCGAGCAGACGATTGCAGAGCGCTGGTTGAAAGTCCTGCCTAAATTGCGCATCGAGCCGCAGCTGGCGCTGGGCAAACGCGCGGACATGCATTGGTTCGTTCGAAAAGAGGCGAGCATGTTGCGTGCGAGCGCCGATCGCTTCCTGAAGACTTACAACGCGCCGGATAACCAGGACGCGGCGTTCGTTCGGGTCTATCGGCGTCTTTATCGAGTGCAATATCCCCTTGATCGGGTCGGGCGACAGCGCCTGGAAAAGGTGCGTCCGACGCTACAGCGGCATGCCCAGCAGCAGGATATCGACTGGCTCAATCTGGCGGCACTGGCGTTCAAGGAGTCGACACTGAACCCGGCTGCCCGTGGCGCTTCCGGGGCCACCGGGCTGATGCAGATGACCCCAGCCACGGCTCGCAGCATGGGCGTCAGTGATATCGGCAAGTTGGACAATAATGTGCTTGCCAGTGCGAAATATTTGGCCAGCATTCGGCGCAAATTCTTCGCCAGTCCCAGGCTCAATGAGCGCGAGCGCATGGCGTTCATACTGGCTGCCTACAACATGGGGCCGCAGCGGGTGCAAAGTATGCGTGCCGAGGCCAGGCGCCGCGGTCTGAACCCTGATCAATGGTTCTTTCAGGTCGAGCGCATCGCCATGGAAACCATGGGTATGGGCGTGGTCAGCTACGTCAATGCGGTGAATAAGTACTACCTGGCCTACACGCGGGAGCGTTACTTGCTCGAAGGTGGGCCGCAAAGCGCTTCCAACTGAGCTCGCTAGTCGTTCTTCGCGGCGAACAGCTGTTCGGCTGCCTCAAGACGCAAGCGCTCGTTCTCGTCGAAGCGTTCGGCTGCCATACGCGCAATCGCCGCGCGTTTGTCGATTTCGCCAAGGCCCCGGCTGTTCTGAATGCGCACCTTTTCTTCTCGATAGTTCTCTATTCGCCGCTGCCAATCCCTGCGTTTACGGTCGAGGTTTTCTAGGCGAGCGGTTGCGACGTTGCCGGCCAGCTGTTGGCGCAACTGGCGAATTTCGCTCGGCGTTGCGCCATTGGCCTGTAGCGTCTGGGTCTGCTCGTGCAATTCGGTTTGCAGCTGCGGCGCCAGGGTATCCAGCAATTCGGCTGGCAGGCTGCCTTGTAATTTGTCGATGGCAGCGCCCTTGGCTGTGGCATCGAGAGTCGGGTCGCGGCGAATCGCCAGCCTTTCAAGGGTGAAGCTATCGGCCGCCTCGTCCAGGGCAAAGAACGCTTGATGCACCTGTTCGCTGAAGATTCCGGCGCGTAATTGGTGAACCGCGCGCAGCCGTTCACGCATGGCATCAATATCAGCGCGCTGAGCATGGGACTTCTCGAGCGCCAGCAACTGTCGCTTGTAATCCAGGTACTGACTTAGTACCTGCAATGCCTGGCCTTCCGCGGGTTGGGGAAGTTGCTCTTCGATGTAACGGCCCAGACGGGTGACGCTGGCCTCAACCGACTCTTCGCCAATGGCTGCCAGAAAGTAGTCGAAGACGCGCCGGACATTACCATCGATGATCAGATTGCCGGACAGGTCAGTCTGGAGCCGACCGTCAATCTGCGTTCCGGCAAACGAGCCAGGCAGACGATTTACCGTTGCGGTCGGCCGCTGCTGCGGACCGAGCGAACGAACCATCGTTTTTTGCGGGGCTGTTGAGCGGGCTATAGCTGGGTCAGCGACCGCCTTTGCCTGAGCCGGCGTTGGTTCGGTCGGCTCATGCCAGGGTGCCGAGACACCGATGGTGACGACCAGCAAGAACAGCAGTGCGAGTTTTTTCATCGACATGCCTTGTGTGGGGGTACCGGGGCCGGGGGGCCCCGGCGAGGCTCAGAGACCTGCGTTCTTCAGGCGGTTAGCGTGCTGGCGGTAGACGGTCAGCGGGTCGGTCTCGAACAGGCTGGTCAGCCCAAGCACCTGGTTGACCTCGTCCAGGTGATTCATCCGATAGTTATCGCGAATGACCATGCCCAAGTGCGAGCTGCAGCGCCCGACCAAGCCATCATTCGCCTCGTCGAAGGCAAGTGAGCCGGCGCCGAGCATCGCATCACTGATGTCCAACGGGTTGGTCAATGGACTGGTGCCTCCCCAGGAGTAGTAGCGCACGCCGTTGACTTTGTAAGCGCCCTCGCCGCATTCGCTGGTCGGAATCCCCTGTGGGTATTTGGCGTTGAAGCGCGCGGCGCCCTCGCTGTTGAGCGATTCGAGTGTTCCAAGCGCGTTCTGTGGTTCGGTGCTGGAACTGCCGGAGAGGAAATGGATCAGCGCGCCCATGCCGTTGACCAGCCCGGCAACGATGGCTTCGCCGCCTGATCCCTCGGGTATCTTGCGAATCAGGTCGGCAACGTCCGAGCCCTTGTGAGGAGCGCCGACACTGGTGACGGACGCAATCAGATCGGGCCGCACGGCAGCGACGTAGCGCACGGTCGGTCCGCCGTGACTGTGGCCGATCAGGTTGACTTTGGGTTTTCCGCTGATCGCGACGATCTCCTCGACTTGGTCAAGCAGCTCTTCCCCGCGGAGTTCTGAGGTGTTCAGCTGGCTGACTTCGGTCACGTAGACTTGGGCGCCGTCACGCCGAAGCGCATGCGGGATGCCGTACCAGTAGTCGATACCGAGCATGCTGTCGAAGCCGAGCATGCCGTGAGTGAGAACGATCGGGTAACGCGTCTGGGTATAGCCGCTGGAGCTGAACAGGCCGGCGTGTACCTGGCCTGAAAGCGCCATGGCGGTACCGAGGCAGAGAGCAATCAAAGTTTTCTTATTATTCATGTATGCACTCAATCAGTTGGTGAATCGGGCATTGGGCAATCCATCGCCATTCACCGCGCGTTGCGCGTACTGCAGCCGCTGCAAGCGCAGCAATCGTGCCAATAATTTGGCCAACGGCAACTATCCGCTCTGGCACGGCACACGCAGATGAGTGATAGCAAAAGGCTGCTGGCGGTGAGCCGCTTTGCCTGTTACCAGACGGAACGTTGTGTTGAGTAGGAAAGTGATGTTTATCGAGGATCGGTTTCTATTTGCCAATCTTAGCGGCATGTTCGCCGTATTTAGCGACTAAATAGTCATATTGGAACCGTCTGGTCACGGGTAATCAATGGCGACGACGTACCAGAACTTCGGGCCGGTAGGCGTCTGTACCTCGACTTCAGCATCCAACGACTTTCCCACCAATGCTCTGGCCAAAGGCGAGTCGATGCTAATCAGTCCCTGACGCAGCTCCAGCTCGTCGGGACCAACGATGCGATAACGCGCCTGTTCGCCATCCTCGTCTTCAACCGTCACCCAGGCGCCAAAATAAACTTTGCCCGGGTCGCTTGGCTTGTCGCTGACGACCTTGAGCTTTTCCAGCCGCTTGGTGAGGAAGCGTACGCGGCTATCGATTTCCCTCAGCATTTTCTTGCCGTAGGTGTATTAGAACCCCACTCCGAAACATACTATTTAAAGGGATCATAATGCTCTTTACCCCGTTCCAATGAGCGAGTAGGGTTAGAAGTAACCCTATACTATGTGTAACTTTTATGAAGAGTACCTTGAAGCTGGCAGTCAGCTATACGGACACTGCGAGCGGGATTAAGCATCATCTGCCAGCCGTTTACACTCAGAAAGGCCTGTTGGTTTCCCATCTGAGGTATCTTGCTTGGTATTCGGAAAAGAGTGCTTCGTGGAGAGAAAAGTCCGTTTTTGCGGTGCGCCTGTTGATTGACTTTGTAGAGGCGGCTACCAGTTTCAAGAAGACCACAGCCCTCCTGAAGAGTTTTACCGAGGCTTTGGTAACCGGAACGATCGACTACGAAGTTAGTGATGATCCCTTGGGGCTATTCTGGAAGCCAAGAGATCTCACAGATGCAAATAGTATACTTTTCCATATCACCCACTATACGGATTTTTTGGCACGACAAGAGGGATATGAGCACAGTCGTATAAACCCCTTTAGAGAGGCAAACACTTGGGAAGAGCGTATGAACTGGTGTGCTTATTACCATAAGCAAGCCAACGTTTTCTTGAATCACTTGTCTTCATATTCTGAAGCTAAGCAGGCGGCTGCAAGAAAAAGGCTTATTTACACACCGGCCCAGCTGATGATCAGCAATGATAAAGCTGAACGATTTCCGGAAGATAAAATTGAGTGCCTGATAAATGATGGCTTCACTGTTAGAGAAAAGCCTGATTATCGATCCCAAGCAATAACAATGTTATTGAATTACGGCGGCTTAAGGAAGAGCGAGGTTTTTCATATATTCGTTTCGGATATTACGATACATCCAAATCACACAGACGAAGCGTTGGTCAGAGTTTATCATCCGGTATATGGTCGGTCTCCCGATCCAAAATATAAAAATAGATATGAATACTTGATCAATGAAACTGCTTATAAGTCAAGAGGTAATTATCGCTTAACTGAGCGACTTTATGCAGGGTGGAAGAATCCTCTTCTGACAAGTAAAGACGGCTATTTAGAAGTTATATTTAACCCGACATATAAGGCTAAAGAGTTTCTTTCAATCTGGGCTAAATACTTAAAGTTTCAACGAATTGAACCGAAGCAATTCCATCCCTTTGCGTTTACAAATGATCGGGGAGAGCCTGAAACCTTGAAAAATTTTCAACGACGCCATAAGCGTGCCGTTGAGCGGATTGGCTTGGAGTACAAGAAAGAGTTAGGGACTACTGAGCATGGTCATCGACATGCCTATGGTTATAGAGGCCGAAAGCTGGGATTAAGTCAGGTTGAGCTACAGAAAGCGATGCACCATAAAAGTCCAAATTCCTGTTTGATCTACATAAAACCAACGAGTGATGACATAAGAGCCGAAATGAGAGAGTCAGAGAATGAGTAACAAAAACAAGTTTGGCTTTGATTCGGCTCCGCTCACAGCATCTAGTTTGGCTGATATTAAAGCCATATGCAAAGCATATGGTATAAAAAATTCAAGCGATTATAAGAAAAGATATAAAGAAATTCCTGGACTCCCCGCTCATCCGGAAAGAGTTTTTAGTGCTGAATGGAACAGTTACACTGAGTTCTTTGATATTCCCGAGCTAAAGCCTTATAGAGAGCTAAAGAAGGAGGTGCAGGCGCAGAAAATCAAATCAAAAAAAGAATATCTTTCTTGGGTGAAATCTCTCAAGGACTCTAGTTATCCACGATCTCCAGAAGAGGCCTACAAAGAGGAATGGGAAAACTGGTATGGCTTCTGTGCAAAGGAAAAGCCGTACAAACCAGAATATATATCTGAACCATTCAAATTATGGGGAGAAAAGATTCAGGAGTTTATGAAGCAAGCGCTTGGCGGAGGCTCCAAAGTGAGCCATCTATGCCGGTTCGTAAGAATGTATGTTGAGAAACATGATAAAAGTCATTCGCCGCAAGAGCTGCTAACAAAAGAAAAAGTTAATATTCGCCCGTTTCGTGAAGAGCTAAAACGACTGCCCACAGACAATTACCGTAGAAACATCATCATTGCGGTTAATGAATTTTTAGATTTTATTATTAGCAATGATCTGACTGATGAGGATGAAGAGACCGGTGAAGTCGTTCGTGTAATGAATGCTCGAAACCCGTTTCAGTTATTGTCTGATGATAAAAGCGTTACCGCGCCTACCAGAAGTGAATCCACCAAGCCCTGTTTACAGTACTATTTTGTTCGGAGGGCGCAAGAATGGATTATACCTGAAGGGGCCAAAACTTTTTGGGACTTGGTACATCTGCAAAAGTTCGATACTGACTGGGTAAAAGTCCCGCACCATTTGATTGATCATAATGATCCTGATTGTGTTGTCAGGAAGCACGGACGGCAATATTTCCTGTGGTGTCCAACAGACTGGATTCACACCTACGCATTAACGAAAGTGCCCCTGAGAGGTCGTCAGATCGCTTACAACGATTCGGGAGAGGGGGACAGAGAAATCGCCGATCTGGATCAGAATGGCGCTGTAACCTGGTCCAGGAACGTTGGACCGCTGGCAGGAGTCACAAAGTCTCAGTCATTCATCAAGAAGCTGCCAGATGGCAACATGGGCATGTATGTCACTACGAACAAAACCAGTAACAACGGTGCAGGGTACTCGATCCCGTGGATACCTGAAGACTTGGCTTATTGGCTGATAAGGCTTCGCAAGTGGCAACAAAAATACAATCCCATTACGGAGGCGACGCCCTGGACCCGCTGTGTTCGTACTAATCTCAACGAATTGCAACTCAAGGCAAAAGGGGTTAACTGCTTTCTCTTCAGGGCTTTCGGTGATGTAGAGCCCAAAAATCCAGGTGGTGCGCTAACCATGCGGCTGGCTGCAACGCTTAACCATATTCAGCCTTCAAGTCTTAAATTGGCGGAGCTAACCGGCAGCGCTTACCGTCTTTCAAACTATAAATCGAAATATACCCCTCACTCCATGCGGGTTAGCTTGATCACCGCCTACATAATGGAAATGGGGATGCCGGTAGAAGTCGTGATGAAGGTAGTTGGCCATTCATCCATCGTCATGTCGATTTACTACTGCAAAGTTACTCAGCGCGACATTCGGCAGCGATTTGAGGAGGCTGAAAAGAAGGCTTTGAAATCACAGGCGGAGGCAACCCAAGCAGCCATTGAGCAGAACAACATCGAATCTGTAAAGAATCAGCTTGTCGGCTCAAATCAGGATTTGCTGCAGTCACTTACAAATGATGTTCCTGCGGGGAATTATGTGTTCAGGGACTATGGGATATGCCCTTTTGCAGCTTCTCGCTGTGATGATGGAGGAGAGGAAGTTGGAGCCACAAAAGTCCGTAGCCCTGTACCATCTGGCTACTTGGGGTTCCAGAATTGTCTGCGGTGTCGTCATTTTATTACGGGACCCGTATTCATGGGTGGACTTCTTTCAATTACTAACGAAATTCTCCTGGAAGCGAATGATCAGTCTGATGTCTGTCAAAGTTTACAAAATAAAATCAGCGTTATCAACGAAAAATTAAATGAAATCGATCGGCAGGAATATTTGGCCAGCCTTAAAAAAGAGTCATTTGATTCGAGCCATAGAAAATCACTTGAGTTTAAAATAAGAAAGCTGGAGTCAGAATATGAAGGCTCTGCAAAGAAAATGGATATGCTTTTATGTGACCTTCAATCAGCATATAAGCTGGTTCAGTTGTCACAATCAATTGCTAATGGCCAGAATGGAACGGATGAATCACGTGTGGCACTTATAAAAATGCCAGGATCAGAAGTGACAATTGAAATCGAGGATGCTTCTCACTTCCAGCAATTGCATGAAATCTGTGAAAACTCAACTATATATGAGAGTTGCAATCCATCAAGAGCTATAATTCCTAGATCTCAGCTATTAGATCGTATGGCTAGTTTCAATAATCTTGCTCCAAGATTATTTATGCTTTCAAAAGATGAGCAACTCGCTGTTGGTAATCAGCTCGTGGCCTTGTTCAAGGCAAGGCTTAAGTCATGGCAAAAAATTAATAAACTGATTGACGGTCAAGTGAAATTAAGTGATTTAGTAGGGCCTGAAAAGATCGAGCCTTCTGAAATTGAGCTGATCAGCAGCTGCTCGGTGCCTGCGCTGCAATAAGGAAGAAGCCATGAAACCTAAAATACTGCTCGATAAACTTAAAGAAACTGTATCACCTAAAGCCATTAAAACATTGGATGCTATTTATGAAATATGTTTGGAGCAGGAGAAAAGAGGTGTTTATGATTTCTCTGTGTCTACCATTGCTCGTTTAGGCTATAAACGAGGGGTACCCAAAGCTCAGAGTCTTCGTAATAAGACAGGGGAAAGCTACAGAGCGCTGCTGCGAGCATTCGAAGAGTATCACCGTGATAAAAAAGGTGGCACAATATCTCAGTCAGAAGATGGCTGGATTGAAGAAATTCAGAATCCAAAGCATAAATTACTTGCTCGCATCCAGGCTTCTGAGTTGACTGCAGCAAATAAAAAACTTAGAGATTTTGTTCCGCCAGGCACTCGCATTGAGGTTCGCGATTATCAGAATGAAAGACTAGATGACGACGAAAAGTTATCTGGTATTGAAAGACGAGCTCTGGAGTATATTGTGTCTGATGAGTTTCTTGAAAAATGGGGTTTTGCAATATCGGAGTATGGTGAAATAGTAGATAGTAATGGTGCTGTTGTTCTGCGTGCAGCTACGGCTGATGCTATCAAAAAAGCACTCGCTCAATTATAGGACATTATGGATACAAACGTCATAACACCTGAAGGCTTTGCAGAATTGAAAGGGGAGCTAGACCATCTGTGGCGAAAAGAGCGCCCGGAAGTTACTAAAATGGTTCAATGGGCTGCTAGTCTTGGTGACCGTTCTGAGAATGCTGACTACCAATACAACAAGAAAAAGTTACGGGAGATAGACCGTCGAGTTAGATTCTTAAGAAACCGATTGGATAAGCTGCGTGTAGTTGAGTATAGTCCTGTCCAAGAAGGGAAGGTTTATTTTGGTGCTTGGGTTACGCTAATAGATGTAGACGATAAAACACTACGCTTTAGAATCGTAGGGCCAGATGAAATTTATAATAAGAAAGATTATGTCTCAGTTAACGCACCTATCGTTAAAGCATGTCTCGGAAAAAGCGTAGGTGATGAGGTTTTTGTAAGGACCCCGGAGTCAGAAAAGGAATGGGAAATTGAAAATATAAGATATGGTTTGCATCCAGAATAATTCATTTGAATCAGGCCTCAATGATTAATTGGGCTAACCCATCAAGCCGCTCCTTGGTCTTTTCCCAGCCTGGCATTACCTGATTCATCAAACGATAGAACCGATCGCTGTGGTTATGTTCAGCTATGTGGCAAAGCTCATGCAAAATAACATAATCAATGCATTCACGAGGTGCTTTAACAAGGTGAGGGTTCAGGGTGATTCGGCCATTGGGTGAGCAGCTGCCCCATTGAGTTTGCATGGTCAGTATGCGCAGCGGTGGTCGTTCTTCTACCCAAAGGGCTTGCTCCAGCATGGCATCGAGGCGCTTGGCGAATGTTTCCTTAGCCCGCGCTTTGTACCAATCTGTTAGTAGCTCTTTAATCTTGTCATCGGACTTTGTTCTTACTGAAACCTCCAACTTTCCACGTAGTAGTTTCACACCTTGAACCTGCTCAGGCGCTTCAATCACTTTCAGCAGGTACTGTTTTCCCAGGTAGTAATGGCTCTCACCACTGATGTATTGCCGAGGGGTGGTGAATTCAAGCTGTTTACGGAAATCCCGAAGCTGCTCGTATATCCAACGCCCACGCTTCTTAACAGCAGAAAGAACCGCATCGTTGTTGGCATCTTCGGGACTCGACACGATTACCCTGCAATCTGGATGAACTTTGATTAGTATTCTATTTGAGACTGATCTTCTCGTTACTCGTTCGAACGGGATAAGATGATCGCCGTAGTGGAATTCAAAGCGCGTTGGATTAGTCATCTTCAAACAAGTCTCTTACATTTGAAGCTGATACTTTGTTCGGGCGTGCATCAATTAATACAAAGCCTTTGTCCTCTTTTAGTTTTAACTCCCTCATAACCTTGCTGACGGATTCAAGCTCGGAATCGCTGAAAAAGAGAATGACTTTAATTGACTGATGGGTGTAGTTTGCAGCCTCATAAATCTCAACTTGATGTTTTAGATTTTGTTTTAGTTTTTTGTTTGAAGCCAGCTTAAACTCAACGAGAGATTTATCTTTACTCCCGTTTGATATTTTGAAATCAACGGGCCCTCGACCATTATTAACTTCTGCATTTACATCATATTTACTGGCAAACCATGTAAGCTTGAATAGGAGCTGAAGGTCTTGCTCTCGTTTTATTGGGTTTCCTTTTACATAGAAAAACCTGTAGCCATCATTGTTCTCAATCATCTGCTTTAGAAAGAGAACACGCTGATACGCTTCGTCTAAGGAATTTGATGGTTGATCATAAAACGTCGTATCTTTTTCTAGACTGTTTACAAGTGTATTCCGTCACGAAGAGCTAACGCTTTCGTCGTGGGCCAACAGTAAGCGGAAATCTCGCGCCGGCTGGAGCTTCTGCACAAGGTTTACCGCTTGGGCTCCTTTATGCTGGTAAACGGCGTACCCCTTCGTGAGCTTGATCGGAAGCCGCGAGTCCCCCTCGGGAGGTAGCCGCTCAAAGCTTCCAGACAGGTACTTCTGGTTACTGTGCCTAGGTGTAATACAGCGCTTTCCTTGTGTGTACATGCAAATCCCGCGTTCGGATATTTTTACCTAGCGGCGGTCTCTAGCCGCTGAAGACAGAAAAGAGGATGCTGTCTCCGTACCAGGCTACGGGATCAAGTTTTTTTTGAACAAAGATGGGCGCATCAATAGGAAACGGACCTGCCTGCCGCGCTCTGACGATGTGATTAAAGTCAGCATCGTATGCGTAACAGTGAGCGATGATCGCCTGCTGTCCGGCCACTGGGCGTTGGCCTGGGTGTGGGCAACGCTCCGGCTATATCTGGTACCAAGGGCCCTCTTGGCTACTAGGGCGGCAAGCAGGATACGGGACGTATCGGCGATGTTACAGAACAGGAAAAACCAAGATGCGCCCGCTCCTGTTTGCCTATCGGCGTGAATACAACGCTTAACTAGCGCGTTTTTGGTTCAACCATTCTTGCGCCAGCGACTCGGCCTCAGCCACCTGCTCGGGCTCCATCCGTGTCGAATAGACCTGGATAAGTTCTTTCGCCGTTGGTTCCCCTGCAGCTGCAGCCAGGCTCAGCCATTTATAAGCCAGGACAAAGCCCTGAACGTGCAGGCCTTTGTCCGCTCCATCTGCGTACATCTCCGCCAGTTTTACCTGGGCCTGTGTATGTCCTTGCTCTGCCGAGCGCTGATACCACTTGAGCGCTTCTTTATCGTTTGCAGGGACTGCGCGAGCTTTCTTGTAAACCCCGTTGACCTCACTTCCATAGAGGCGCGCCAGGTTGAACTGAGCATCAGCTTCACCCTGCTCAGCTGCCATACGGAACCATTTGACCGACGCTGCATGGTCCTGCTTTACACCGATGCCACACTTGTAAGCCACGCCTACGACATTTTGCGCGAGGGCATTATCGGCGTGCGCTTTTTGCTCCCAGCTGTTAATGGTCTCCGGCGACAAGGTTTCAAATGCCGTCTCCAGCTTTGAAAAGTCATAGGCAAGAACCGCGTTTGACAAACTCAATGCTGCAACACCGAGCAACAGGCTTCTCAGTGAAGACCGAGGAAAGCGTCCCGCGAGTTTTTTACAAGACATAACAACCTCCTTGATTTCATCCCGCGCAGCAGGACAGCTGTTTGACGTCCTTCGTGAAGGTCTGCGCAGCCAGCTTCAAGCCCTCGACCATCGTCAGGTAGGGAAAAAGCTGGTTGGCCAGATCCTGTACCGTCATGCGGGCACGGATGGCGATCACCGCGGTTTGGATTATTTCGCCCGCTTCCGGTGCCACTGCCTGCACGCCAAGCAGGCGGCCCGAGCCAGCCTCGGCGACAAGCTTGATGAAACCGCGCGTATCGAAGTTGGCGAGCGCGCGCGGCACGTTGTCGAGCGACAGCGTACGGCTATCGGTTGCAAATCCGGCGCGCTCAGCTTCTGCTTCGCTGTAGCCAACGGTGGCGACCTGCGGATCGGTGAACACCACCGCTGGCATGGCATCCAAATCCAGCTTCGCATCGCCGCCGGTCATGTTGATTGCCGCACGCGTGCCTGCGGCGGCTGCGACGTAAACGAACTGCGGCTGGTCGGTGCAATCGCCCGCTGCATAGATATTCGGTGCACTGGTGCGCATGCCCTGATCGATCAGGATGCCACCACGCTGGTCCTGTTCCACTCCAGCGCGTTCCAGATGCAGGCCCTCGGTGTTGGGTGAGCGTCCGGTGGCTATGAACAGGTTGTCGGCCCGCAACTCGCCCTTGTCAGTCGTCAGTACGAACTCGCCGCTGGCATAAGACACGGCGCTTGCCTGCGTGTGTGTCCAAACTTCGATGCCTTCGGCCCGGAAAGCGGTTGTCACTGCCTCGCCTATGGCCGGGTCTTCGCTGGAAAACAGCGTGCGGCGGGCAATAACGGTGACCTGACTGCCCAAGCGGGCGAATGCCTGCGCCAGTTCCAGTGCGACGACAGACGAGCCAATCACGGCAAGCCGTTCCGGAATGGTCTCGCTCACCAATGCCTCTGTGGATGTCCAATACGGGGTGCCGTCGAGACCGGGGATCGGTGGAATGGTCGCGCTCGCGCCTGTTGCGACAAGGCAGCGGTCGAAGGTCACCTCGCGCTCACCGCCTTCGGCCAATGCCACGGTCAGGGTGTGGCCATCCTTGAAACGCGCCGTACCACGGATCACGCTCACAGCATCGCTACTGTCCAAAATGCTTTCGTACTTGGCGTGGCGCAGTTCCTCGACGCGGTCTTGCTGTTGTTTTAACAGCCGGTCGCGTAACACGGTTGGAGCTGCTGCCGAAAGCCCCCCATCAAATGGACTCTCGCCGCGCAGATGCGCGATGTGCGCGGCGCGGATCATGATTTTCGACGGTACACAGCCGGTGTTGACGCAGGTTCCGCCAATGGTGCCGCGCTCGATCAGGGTGACGTTCGCACCATTCTCGGCAGCCTTGAGAGCGGCCGCCATCGCGCCTCCGCCACTACCGATGACCGCAATATGCAACCGACCGCCAGTGCTCCGCGTGGCGGTTTCGCCAGTCTGCCAGCCGGGCGTACCTGCCGATTCCTCGCTGCGCGAGCCGCCCTCCACAGGGGCGGCCTGATAACCCAACGCCTGGACAGCAGCGGTCAAGGCTGACAGGTCCGGCCTGGTGCCCGTAACACGAGCAAGGCCCTCCGAGTATTCGATAACGGCATGCGATACGCCAGATACCTTCAGTAGCGCTGCCTCGACGTGTTGCGTGCAGCTTGGGCAGGTCATGCCCGTCACCTGAAGGGTGACTTGATCTGTTTTGCTCATATGTAATTTCCTTTTTTCGCACTGGGGGCCGACAGCCTTTCGGCATTGGTCCGGCGCGGTAACTACTGACGATTCATCTGACCGGTAGACATGCTCGGCTAGCACGTTTGCGATGGCCTCCACTGCGCCGATAAGCGAGTGGAGACGCCGCGAGCAGAATTGGCGCCGCCTGGATACATGGCGAGCCTAGTCAAGCGTGCTGCCGGCTTAGACTATTCTTTCAGCTCAGATGGATAACCGGCGTCTGTAGTCGCCTTGGTCAGCGCCTCGACGTCAGTCAGCGTATCGTCGAAAGTCACGGTAGCCTGTTTGGTTGCAAAGCTAACCTGCGCCTCGCTGACCCCCTCGACCTTGTTCAGCGCGTGTTTGACCGTGATGGGGCAAGACGAACACGTCATGCCGGGTACCAAAAGCGTGACGGTTTGCGAAGCGGCCCAAACGGATGAGCTGAACCCAGCGGCCAGGACGATTGCTGTTAAGATTTTTTTCATGACATTTTCCTTCCGGTTTCAATAAAACAGTGGCAGGACATAAGGGAACCCAAGCGCAACCAGAACCAGCGTGGCCACGACCCAGAAGAGCACTTTGTACGAGGTTTTGACCCGCCCCACCGCACAGACATCACCCGGCTTGCAGGCTTGTGCCGGACGGAAGATCCCCCGGTACGCAAAGAACATCGCTATCAGTGCCGCGCCGATGAAGATCGGCCGATAAGGCTCCAAAACTGCCAGGTTGCTGATCCAGGCACCGCTGATTCCCAGGGTTACTAGAATCAGAGGCCCCAGGCAGCAAGCCGAGGCGACGACTGCGGCAAGCCCTCCCGTGACAAGTGCAGCACGACCACTTCGCGGTTCCGACATGGAACCCTCCTTTCGATCAATGTGTGAATGACATAATCTTGGTTCCGTATCCAGCTACGGAGTCAAGCGTTATGAAAAAAACACTCGACCACCTCACCATCGGCGTCTTCGCCAAGGCAGCCGGCGTAAACGTAGAGACCATTCGGTACTATCAGCGTAAGGGCTTGCTACCCGAACCGGAAAAGCCCTACGGAAGCATTCGCCGCTATGGAGATTCGGATATAGCGCGCGTCAAGTTCATTAAGTTCTCACAGCGTCTTGGCTTTTCACTAGTTGAAGTAGCACAGCTGCTTAAGCTCGAAGACGGGACACATTGCGCTGAGGCGGCGGAAATCGCAGAGCGTAAAATATCCGATATACGCTCTCGTCTGGAGGACCTAGAACGAATGAAAATTATCCTGTGTGAATTTACGAGCCGCTGCCATCAGCAAAATAACAGTATCAGCTGTCCGCTCATCGTGTCGTTACAACAGGCCGCAAGCACCACTCGTTTAGCTTAATAGCTTCAATATAATTCGGGCTTCGGCCTGATTCGGCAGCAGCTCAAGCAACTATCTGCGTACATAGATACGTATGTGATTATGAACTTCTTGATTGATTCGACCTCTCCCAGAAAGGCTACTACCCCCATAAGGAGAATCGAGATGAGCACCGACTCAACGAAAACTGATACTAGCGATTGTTGGCGCTGATGGAAAATTGACCCACCTTGCCGATTGAAATTTGACCCAG
>NZ_CEXBBO010000024.1:0-74847 GCF_982611455.1 Stutzerimonas sp. | reverse complement strand
AATCGGCAGGGGCTGAAGTCAGCCAGAAATACACAACTACTTCAGACCATCCCTATAATCTTTCGGACCGTAGATAAGTTCATCCCTGCTTTCGCCCCGGAATCCGTTAGAGCCCGAAAGAGCGCTTGGCCATTCGCAGATGCAAGAAAATAACCTGTGTATTTTGAATTAACAACGGAAGCGTCAATCCTAGCCAGTGCAATATGTTGATTAATATAAGCTGGCTTCGGAATACGAGCATCGACATACCCGATAATCCCGATATCTGCGGTTATCGAAATGAGTAGATCACCATCTCTCAGCTGGGTGCGCGCCCCCTCAGAATTGGTCGTTGGTAGCGAAACGAATCTTAAGTCATCTAAGCTTGGGTATAACCACTCTCTCGATAAATTTGTAATCCTTATAAATGGGTCACCAAACTTTGAATAATAGTCAGCCCAACCCCGAGAGCCGCTAGTTACAAATGGATCAAAGTCACCTAACTCCTTAACAGACCAATCCTCCGGGATCATCCCCACCTCAGTCTGCTTGTACCCCGCCTTCAGCTCCATACAAACCCCATCTTCTGCAAATGGGCCGCCACCTTGGCTTCCAGCTCGCTGACGCTCAGGCTCAATTGCGGCAACGAGGTTTCATAGCGCTCGGCCAATTCTTTCACGCGCCGGGTGAGGGTCTGGCTGACGCGGTCCATTTCGCCGCTGACGGCGGCTCGCAGCGTGGCCAGCCATTTGGCATCCACGGCCAGCGTCTTGATTTCGTCTTCGCTCAGCTTCGGATACTGCTTATAGGCCTTGTCATCCAGCTCGGCTTCCAGCTCCCGGAGCTGCTTTTTCAGCGCGGATTCTTTGATGGTCAACGCTTGCCATTGCGTGAGCACGGCCAGCTCATCGGCTGCATCGGCGTCCGTACCGATTTCCTTGATACGCGCCTTAACGGCTGCAGCATTGATTTTCTCGAAGTCGGCAAACGCCGCGTCCTCGCCGCTGTGCTCTTCCTCCATTTCGGCCAGGGCAGCGTTGGCAGCCTCTAGGTCGGCGCAGGTCTGGTCGATGACAGCCTGTTCGGCGGCGAAGTAACGGGCGACGATCAGGGATTTGGGCAGCAGATCGCAGGCCCAGCCTTTGTCCTTTTCCTTGCCCTTCTTGTCCTTCTCGATGATGCGGTAGGTTTCAGCTTTCCAGCCGTCGGCGGCGATCAGGTAGGCATCGTCCTGCATGACGTCGGCCCAGTAGTCCAGCAGATGCTGATACACATCGTAGGTGTCTATCAGCGGCTTGCCGCGAAAGTGCTGCAGCAGGCTTTCGGCGACTTCATGGATCAGTTGCTTGGGATGAAAGCCAGGTTGCAACGCTTTGAGGTTCTCTGCCGTCTGCTCGCGCCAGGTAGCGAAATGCTCGGCCATGCCGCCGATGAAATAGGCGAACTCCGGATGCCCGTAAATGGCGGTCTTGATCGCCGCCTTGTCCACGGCCAGGTCGAAATAGCCGGGGCGGTTGGGGCTGAACAGCGCTGTTTTCAGCTGCAGACACACCGCCCAATAGCTATCCAGCGCCTCGATATCAGCGGCGGGAATGCCGCCCCTCAGATGGCCTTCGATGTCCTGCCGGTCTTCGGCCTGGCTGCTGTCGATGTAGCGCGGCAGGTTGAGGTTGAAGTCGTTCTTCTCGATTTCTTCATAACCCACCATGCGCGCGTAAGACGGCTCGCTGTCGTCCTGGCGGGTGAAGGCGTCGACGATGCGGTGAACGTCTTGCTCGCGCAGGCGGTTCTTGGGACCGTCCTTGATGAAGCCCGCACTCGCGTCGAGCATGAAAATACCCTTGCGTCCCGCCGCGTTGGCTTTGTCGATAACGATGATGCAGGCCGGGATGCCGGTGCCGTAGAAGAGGTTGGCAGGCAGGCCGATGATGCCTTTGATATAGCCGTGGCGGATCAGGTTGCGGCGGATCTCGGCCTCGGCGTTGCCGCGAAATAGCACGCCGTGGGGCAGGATGCAGGCAGCTGTGCCGGTGCTTTTCAGCGAGCGGATGATGTGCAGTAGGTAGGCGTAGTCGCCTTGCTTGGCCGGCGGCGCGCCGAAGGTCTCGAAGCGCCCGTGTGGGTCGTGCTGCGGGTCCAGGCCAGTGCTCCAGCGCTTGTCGGAGAAAGGTGGATTGGCTACCACGTAATCGAAGGTCTTGAGCAGGTCATGCCCACCCGCACTCACCGTGAACCTGGGGTCGGTCAGGGTATTGCCCTGCGCAATTAACGCGGTGGGGTTGTTGTGCAGGATCATGTTCATGCGCGCCAGACTGCTGGTGGCCGAATCCTTCTCCTGGCCGTAAAGCGAGACCGGCGTACCGGCCTCATCGGCGACCTTGAGCAATAGCGAGCCCGATCCGCAGGTCGGGTCATACACGCTGGTTTCGGCGCTGGTCTGCGCGGCACCGATACCGATGATGCTGGCGACCACTCGGCTGACTTCGGACGGGGTGTAGAACTGACCCTTGCTCTTGCCCGAGTCCTTGGCGAAATGCTGCATCAGGAATTCGTAGGCGTCGCCAAGAATGTCGTCGTGCTCGGCGCGGTTCTTCGAGAAATCCAGCGCTGGGTTCTCGAAGATGGCGATCAGGTTGGTGAGACGCTCGACCATTTCCTTGCCGGTGCCGAGCTTGTTGGCATCGTTGAAGTCCGGCAGGTCAGCGAGTTTGTTGGCCTCGGCCAGTGGCGCAATGATCTTCTTGTTGATCTGGTCGCCGATGTCGCTCTTGCCCTTGAGCGCGACCATGTCGGCAAAGCCCGCACCCGCCGGGATAGTGATGGGTGCGAAGGGCTGGCCGGCGTACTTGTCGCTGACGTACTTGATGAACAGCAGCACCAGTACGTAATCCTTGTACTGGCTGGCATCCATACCGCCGCGCAGCTCGTCGCAGGATGCCCAGAGGGATGAATAGAGTTCGGATTTCTTGATGGCCATGCCTGGGGGTTTTCCGTCGTACCGGGTGCAGCGATTAAGCATGCACAATTGCGAAGTGTTTGGGTCACGTGGGCGGCGCAGCTGTTTGTCGCCCATGTTCGGGTGCTGGGCATTGTCTCCAGCTACTCGGCGTACTGCTAGGTTTCATTGGCCGTGGAATCGCTTTTCTAGCCATGCCTTCGCAATCAAAACGAGGCAATATGAGCGAAAGTAAAAGCAGGGGCTCTGATGTGAATGACATTTCTGAACGTTTCGCCATAGCCACCAGCGCTGAAGAAGCCGTGGATCATCTTGCCGAGCTGCATCAGCATGCCACCCGTTCGCTTAACCAGGCGCTCAAGCGTTACGTCAAGACGCGCCAGGAACCCGATGCGGTGGAGCGTGCGCAGTTCCGCTATCCGGAGCTGCGTCTGACCTACGAATGCCATGGCGAAGTACCGGCGTCCACGCGTGCCTACGCCAAAGTGCAGGCGCCCGGCGTTTATAGCGTCACCGTGACCCATCCAGCGGCGTTTCGCAGCTATCTGCTCGACCAGCTAGAGCCGTTGATGCATGACTTCGGCGTGAAGGTGGAAGTCGGCATCAGCGCCCGCAACATTCCCTATCCCTATGTCATCGAACAGGGCGACGAGCTCGCTGGCAGCGGCGTGACGGCCGCGGAGCTGGCGCGGGTATTCCCCAGCACCGATCTGTCCGCCGCGACCGATGATATTGCCGATGGCCTGTACGACTGGGAACACGCCGACCCTTACCCGCTGGCCTTGTTCGACGGCGCGCGGGTGGATTTCTCCTTGCGCCGGCTGGTGCATTACACCGGCAGTGACTGGCGCCACGTGCAGCCCTGGATTCTGTTGACCAACTATCACCGTTACGTCGATCAGTTCATTCGCCACGGCCTCGACATGCTGCGCGATGACACCCGCTTCGTGCGCATGGTGCTGCCGGGCAATGTGATCATCGAGCGAGGTATGGAAGAGGGCGAAGCCCAGGCGATCATCGGCAGCGTGGTCTGGCATCGCTACCAGATGCCGGCCTATCACTTGCACGCAAATGACGGCGATGGCGTCACTCTGGTCAATATCGGTGTCGGCCCTTCAAACGCCAAGAACATCACCGACCACCTGGCCGTGCTGCGCCCGCATTGCTGGCTGATGATTGGCCATTGCGGCGGCCTGCGGCAGTCGCAATCGATCGGCGATTACGTATTGGCCCACGCTTATATGCGCCGCGACGGCATTCTTGATCGTGTGCTGCCGCCGCACATTCCGCTGCCGGCATTGGCTGAAGTGCAGCAAGCGCTGCAGGAAGCCGCCGCGCAGGTTACCGGGGACAAGGGCGAGGCGCTGAAGAAGCGTCTGCGCACCGGCACCGTGCTGACCTACGACGACCGCAACTGGGAGTTGCGCTGGGCACAGGAGCGACCACTGATCAACTTGTCGCGTGCGGTGGCGGTGGATATGGAAAGCGGCACCATCGCTGCTCAGGGCTATCGTTTGCGGGTGCCCTACGGCACGCTGCTCTGCGTCTCGGACAAGCCGCTGCACAGCGAGATCAAGCTGCCTGGCTCGGCCAACGCCTTCTACGAACGCGCCGTCACCCAGCATTTGAAAATCGGCATCGCCGCCCTCGACCTGTTACGCAACCAGCTCAACTCGTTGCACTCGCGCAAACTGCGCAGCTTCGACGAACCGCCGTTCCGGTAAAGCAGCTGCAATTGGCAAGAGAAAAGCTCGAGGTTGGCTCGCAATGTTGTTCACTCAGCCAGCTTCGCCCCGAGGTCGGGCCTCCCACAAAAGCGGTCGCGCCACCGAACCTGTGGGAGGCGGCACCATCGCTGCTCAGGGCTATCGCCTGCGGGTGCCCTACGGCACGCTGCTCTGCGTCTCGGACAAGCCGCTGCACAGCGAGATCAAGCTGCCTGGCTCGGCCAACGCCTTCTACGAACGCGCCGTCACCCAGCATTTGAAAATCGGCATCGCCGCCCTCGACCTGTTACGCAACCAGCTCAACTCGTTGCACTCGCGCAAACTGCGCAGCTTCGACGAACCGCCGTTCCGGTAAAGCAGCTGCAATTGGCAAGAGAAAAGCTCGAGGTTGGCTCGCAATGTTGTTCACTAAGCCAGCTTCGCCCGAGGTCGGGCCTCCCACAAAAGCGGTCGTTGGCCACCGAACCTGTGGGAGGCGGCACTATCGCTGCCCAAGGCTATCGTTTGCGGGTGCCCTATGGCACGCTGCTCTGCGTCTCGGACAAACCGCTGCACAGCGAGATCAAACTGCCGGGCTCGGCTAACGCCTTCTACGAACGCGCCGTCACCCAACATTTGAAAATCGGCATCGCCGCCCTCGATCTGTTACGCAACCAGCTCAACTCGTTGCACTCGCGCAAACTGCGCAGCTTCGACGAACCGCCGTTCCGGTAAAGCAGCTGCAATCGGCAAGAGAAAAGCTCGAGGTTGGCTCGCAATGCTGTTCACTCAGCCAGCTTCGCCCCGAGGTCGGGCCTCCCACAAAAGCGGTCGTGCCCACCGAACCTGTGGGAGGCGTGCCCTCGCGGCGAATGCGGGCTGCGGGCCCGCCCGAAAGACAGAGGCGCGCCGAGCCGTCATCGCTTAAGTGAGCGGCACGAGGTTAGCTCGGGTTTCTGCTTTAGCTCGCGCTTGTCGCTTGAAGCTGATCTTTCAGGCCGCCAGCAGCCAGGCACCGGTTAATGCCGAGGCGGCGCCGGCGATGCGGACCAATGGCGCGGCCGCTTGCGGCAGGTTGCGTGCGAGGGCGTAGCCAGCGGCATGCAGCGCAGCGGTGGCAACAACGAAACCGGCGGCATAGCCCCAGGGACTAGCCAGTTCCGGCAGTTCCAGGCCATGCGCCACGCCATGGCTGAGCGCGAACAGGGCGGTCAGTCCGGCGGCAACGGCCAGCGGCGGACGCACCGCCAGCGCTACCAGCAGTCCGAGCGCCAGTACCGAGCCTGCGATTCCGGTCTCCATCAAGGGCATCTCTATCCCGGCAAAGCCGAGCAGACCACCGAGCAGCATGGTGGCAACGAAAGTCAACGGCAGCGCCCAGCGCGCATTACCGGCCTGCTGCGCGGCCCAAAGACCGACGGCAAGCATAGCCAGCAAGTGATCGAGGCCGAAGACGGGGTGAGCGATACCGGACATCACGCCAGCGTGGTCGTGGCCGGGATGGGCGAGCGCCAAAGCTGGGCTGAGCAGCAGGGCGGAGGCAAAAAGTGTGCTTTTCAGTTTCATGCGTTTTTCCTCTGAGTTGCATGGTGCAGGCTGGAGCGAACCGGTTTGGTATCGAGCAGTCGGCTTGGCCTGATCACGGGCGGCGATTGCGCTCTCCTCGCTCTACAAACGCCGGTCCTGTTGCGCGACCACACACGGCGCTGGTTTGAAGGTAGGGGCGAACTTGCTCGCCCGTGCTCGTGATCATTCCCGTGCTTTGCTAGGAGCCGCTGGGCGAATGAATTCGCCCCTACAAAGGCCTCTGGTCAGGCAGCGCTGAGCATTCCCTGTTTCTCGATGAAGGCGATGATCTCGTCGAGGCCCTGGCCGACCTTCTGGTTGCTGAAGACGAAAGGCTTGTCGCCACGCATCTTGCGGGTGTCACGGTCCATGACCTCCAGCGAGGCGCCGACCATGGGTGCCAGATCGACTTTGTTGATCACCAGCAAATCGGATTTGCAGATACCTGGGCCACCCTTGCGCGGCAGCTTGTCGCCCGCCGAGACGTCGATCACGTAGATGGTCAGATCGGACAGTTCCGGGCTGAAGGTGGCGGAGAGATTGTCGCCGCCGGATTCGACGATGATCAGATCGAGGCCCGGAAAACGCTGGTTGAGCTGATCGACCGCTTCCAGGTTGATCGAGGCGTCCTCGCGAATCGCCGTGTGCGGACAGCCGCCGGTTTCCACGCCGATGATCCGCTCCGGCGCTAGCGCCTCGTTGCGCACCAGAAATTGGGCGTCTTCCTGGGTATAGATGTCATTGGTGACTACCGCGAGGTTGTAACGCTCGCGCAGGGCCAGACACAGGGCGAGGGTCAGCGCGGTCTTGCCAGAGCCGACCGGGCCGCCGATGCCGACACGCAGGGGTTGGGTGTTCATGAGGTTCTCCTCTGGAAGGCAGCGTGGTTGCCTCGGGGTTGATGTGGAGAGAGTGGCCTCTGCCAACGGGCAGAAGTAATGGGATGGGGTAGGACGTGTTAGAAGGCCGAATGGAATCGCCGCGCAGAGAGGCGAGCGGCATGGATGCCGCGAGAGCCGTGAAGGGTCGGGGCCGCGATCGGCATGGATGGCACTTACGCGGCGCCCCTCGGAGCAGCGATGGAATGGCGGAAGTCGAGCGCAGCGAACCGGGGACGCCTAGTCCGGTGCAGGGGCAAGCGTTTTTGCTTACCTTTTTGGGGGGCGGCCGTCCGCCGGCTGAAAAAAGTGAGTCGCCTAGCAGGGCGAAACCTGAGCCGGGGACCAACATCGGTGCCGAGCCGCCCCAAGCCACAGGAGCAGCCAGCACCCGAGCGGAGGTCTCACTCATGACCGGAACAACCGGCTGTACTGACGTTCATGCGCGATGCTGGCCAGTGCCAGGCCAAACGCGGCGCTGCCCCATCGTTCAGGCTCGATAACAGTTGCGCCGCGCTGGGCCTGCTGCAGTGTGGGTAGCAGTTGTGAAGTCAAGCGCTGGGCGGCCTGCTGGCCGAGCGGCAGGGTCTTCATGAGCACCGCCAGTTGATTTTCCAGCCAGCCCCAGAGCCAGGCGGCCAGCGCATCTTCGGGTGCGATGCTCCAGGCACGCGCGGCTAGCGCCCAGCCGAGGGCGAGGCCGGGCTCGTCAATGCGGTGGAATAACGTGCGCGCCGGCGCGTCGAGTTCCGGCAGGTTATCCAATAGCTGTCTTAGCGAATAACCCATCTGCCGGCTTTCCAGCCGCAGCTCACGGGTTTCACGACTGGCGCGGTGGCACGCGGCAAGTCGTTCCAGCTCGTGCCAATCCTCAGCCGCGGCCGCCTGGCAATGGGCGAGTAGCAAAGGCGCTTCGAAGCGCGCCAAGTTCAACAATAGCTGGTCGCTCAGCCAGCGACTGGCGCTGGGTTCGTCGCGCACTTGCTCACGCTCGACGGCCATTTCCAGGCCTTGGGAATAGCTGTAGCCGCCAATCGGCAACTGCGGACTTGCAAGTCGCAGCAGTGCGAACGCAGCCGGATTCACGTGCGCACACCAAACTGGTGCAGGCGCGGCGCGTAACTGAATTCGGCCTCGCCGGCATGGGAATGGTGATGGCCACCGCCATAGGCGCCGTGCTCCGGCTGGAAGGGCGCCTCGATAGCGACGACCGTGGCGCCGAGCTGTAGCAACATGTCCTTGAGCACGTAGTCATCGAGCAGGCGTAACCAGCCATCACCGACTTGCAGCGCGACGTGGCGATTGCCCAGATGATAGGCGGCGCGAGTCAGCTCAAAAGCACTGGCGCAGGTGACATGCAGCAGTTGCTCGGGCCGCGCGCGCACTGCGACGACACGGCCGTCTACGGCCAACAGAAACTCGCCGTCGCGCAACGGCGGCTGGCCGCGTTCGAGAAACAGGCCGACGTCTTCACCTTGGGTGGTGAAGCAACGCAGCCGTGACTTGCTGCGCGCCTCGTAGGTCAGTTCCAGTTCGGCGTCGAAGTGGGCTTGTGGAGCAGTGCGTTGATGAATGACCAGCATGGGCGGTTCCGTTTGTACCGATGGGTACAAGCAGAGCAAGGCCCTTGCCAACCTTGTGTGAAAGACGCATCACGCGGGCTTAGGCTGCACGTGTGCCAGAAAATGGGGCTCACGCTGTTTCGCCATGGTGCGCGTGGTGACGTAGCGCACCATATGGGTGCGAATCAGTGCAGCGCGCGCACCATGTAAACCGCGGGGATTTGATAACTAGCGAGGTTGCTCGCCTGCGGTTGCTCCAGTTCGGTGTGCGCGGCATAGCCGAGGCGGGACCAGAACGCTTCCGAATTCTGCACGGAAACAAGCGCTGAATATCGCAACTGCTGGGTCTTGGCTTGATCGAGATTTTTCTGCACCAGCGCCGGGCCGATGCCACGACCGCTGGCGCGACGGGAGACGGCGAGGTCATGCAGATAGAGGCAGTCGGCCTCTTCGTGGCGCTGGAATTCGCCATCCAGCGGAGTCACTTTGCCGACGCGCGAACGATAGGCGAAGAGATAGGCGCAGACGCCTAGGGCATCCTCGGCGACCCAGGCCAACTGCGGGCAGGCGGCGAGGCGGGCGCGGATCACCGCTTCGTCTTCAAGGACTTCGGGGGCGTAGGATTCTTCCTGAATCGACATCACGGCAGGAATATCGCGTACCTGCATCGCTCTCAACTGAAACATCTGAAAAGCACTCGAACGGACTCGGGCCGGCAGAGCGGCCCGCGAAGGGCCGGCGATCATACGCGATTGGCAGCGAAACGGTGAGCCAGCCGACGGAGGGCCACTCAATGCGAGCGGCGGAACCGGCAGAAACTCGATGGCCTCCAGGCTGACGATGCTATGAAAAAAACTTCTCTGGCACGTATAGCGCAGCGCTGATGTCTTACCCTGCGGCGGCTTGTCGGACCGGCCAACGTGACGACTGACGTGATGCCGTTTTGTAGGCATAATGCTTAGGTTGCTACCTATCGTCGCGGTTCTCCCCTTTGAACAACTCACACCAGCCTTTGCTTGGCGTCCTGCTCATCCTGGTTTCGTGCCTGATCCTCGCCACGCACGACGGGCTGTCCAAGCACCTCACGCAGCTCTATCCCGTGTTTCTGGTGATCTGGGCGCGTTACATGGCGCAGACGATTTTGATGTTCACGCTGTTCACGCCGAGCATGGGGCGCCGCGTGTTTCATACGCTGCGCCCGAAATTGCAGCTGTGTCGCGGCTTGAGCCTGGTCTGCGTGAGCATGCTGTTCATTAGTGGCTTGGGTTACATCCCGCTGGCCGAGGCCACCGCGGTTATCTTTCTGACGCCATTGCTGGTTACCATCGCCTCGGCGTTATTGGGTGAGCGCGTCAGCCGCAGCCAGTGGTTTGCGGTCGGCTGCGGGCTGATCGGCGTGATGATTATCGTGCGGCCCGGCGGTGCGCTATTCACCCCGGCGATCCTGCTGCCGTTCAGCGCAGCGGTGAGTTTTACCGTTTATCAATTGATTACGCGCCGGCTCAGCGCCACCGATCACCCCGTGACCAGCAACTTCCTCACCAGCCTGGTGGGCAGCCTGGTAATGAGTGTGCTGGTGATTTTCAACTGGCAGACGCCGACGCTACATGACGGGTTGATGATGGCCGCTCTGGGCGCCATGGCCATGAGCGGCCATCTGTTGCTGACCAATGCGTTCCGCTTTGCCAGCGCGGCTGCTCTGGCGCCGTTCACTTATTCGCAGATTATCTTCGCTGGAGTGGTGGGTTTGGTTGCCTTTGGCCACGTGCCGGATCTCGGCGCGATTGTCGGCATGGGGATCATTATCGCCAGCGGATTGGTCATGGCCTATGTACAGGGCCGCCAACCACGACCACCGATATGAAATACGCGGATGTGCCGTTGAGCCATCCGCGCGGCTTCCAACACTTGACCGAACGAGGGCGACTGGCCCTTGCGTGCGCTTTATCAGGTAGAAAAACATGCAACGAATTTCTCATCACACCTTGCGCAGCGAATTTCGTCGGCTTCTGGCCTCGGACCGCTGCTACCACACCGCTTCGGTATTCGATCCGATGTCCGCGCGTATCGCCGCCGATCTCGAATTCGAAGTCGGCATTCTTGGCGGCTCGGTCGCCTCGCTTCAGGTATTGGCTGCGCCGGACTTCGCGCTGATCACCCTCAGCGAGTTCGTCGAGCAGGCCACCCGTATCGGACGTGTGTCGCGTCTGCCAATCATCGCCGATGCCGATCATGGCTACGGCAATGCGCTCAATGTGATGCGCACCGTGGTCGAGCTTGAGCGCGCCGGGATCGCCGCGCTGACCATCGAAGACACCGCGCTGCCGGCCAAATTCGGCCGCAAGTCCACCGACCTGATCGGCATGTTCGAAGCGGTCGGCAAGATCCGTGCGGCGCTCGAGGCGCGTATCGATCCCGAGTTGAGCATCATCGCTCGCACCAATGCCGGCGTGATCGGCCTGGAAGAAGTGATCGCCCGCGTGCAGGCCTACGAGGCGGCCGGGGCCGACGGCATTTGCCTGGTTGGCATCGAAGATTTCGAGCAGCTCGAGCAGGTCGCCGCAAAGCTCAGCGTGCCACTGATGCTGGTCACCTACGGCAACCCGAGCCTGCGCGACAACGAGCGGCTGGCCGCGCTCGGCGTGCGCATCGTGGTCAATGGCCATGCCGCCTACTTCGCCGCGATCAAGGCGACCTACGACTGCCTGCGCGAGCAACGTCAGATCGACGCGTCGGACCTCAATGCCTCGCAGCTGTCGGTGAAATATTCCACTGCCGACGAGTACATGGTCTGGGCCGAGGAATACATGCAGGTCAAGGAATAACCACCCCTGCGCTCAGAGCCACCGCACTGCCGCCACCGTTAATGGAGATCCGATGAGTCCACGCCTGCTGACCTTCATGGTGGCTTTCGCCGCGTTTCTCGGACCTTTTACCCAGACGGTTTACGCGCCGATCCTGCCGGAGCTGGGAGCGGCGCTGGCGACCACGCCGTTGCTGATCAACCTCAGCATCTCGATCTTCACGCTGGTGCTGGCGATCATGCAGATCGTCTACGGGCCGCTGGTGGATCGCAGCGGGCGCAAGCGCATCCTGCTGATCGGCTTGGTGGTCTATATCATCGCTTCGCTGGGCTGCTTTCTGGCGTCGAACATCGAGACGCTGCTGGTGTTTCGCGCGTTGCAAGCAGTGGGCATCGCGGCGGGAGCAGTGGTGGCGGTGACGGTGATCGGTGACCGCTTCGAGGGCGCGGAGCGTGGCCGGGCGATGGGATCGTTCCAGATGATGGTGGCGCTGGGCCCGGTGGTCGGCCCGGTGGTGGGCGGCTTCATCGGCGAGCATGTGGATTTCCACTACGTGTTTCTGCTGCTGGCCGTGGTGGGGGGCGTTGCGCTGCTGGCCAATGCGATCTGGCTGCAGGAAACGCGCCCTTCAGGCGGCGAGCCAAGAGCTTTTCATCCCGCCGAATACCTGGACGTGCTGCGTAACCGCTCGGGCCTGGCGATCATGCTGCTGAGCTTCGTGCAGTACTACGCCTTCTATAACTATTTGGTATTCATGCCGCGCGTGCTCGATACCACGTATGGCCTGAGTGCCAGTGAGAAGGGGCTGGTGTTTCTGCCGCTATCGATCGCGGTGGTGATCGGCAGCTTCGCCGGCGGTCGACTGCTGGGGCGCTGGCGGCCACAGCCGATGCTGGTGACGACAGCTGCGTTGAACGCGCTCAGCCTGCTGCTGTTCCTCGGCGTTGCGCAGTGGTCGCTTGCCGCGTTGGTAGTGGCGGCCAGCGCGTTCGGCCTGTTTCTCGGCCTGTCGCTGCCAGTACAGACCAGCCTGTTGATGGATCTGTACCAGCACAACCGCGCCACTGCGGTAGGCAGCTACAACTTCTTCCGTTTCATGGGAATGGCCACCGGCCCGGTGCTCGGGTCCTGGCTTTATCAGGACGGCAATCTCGGTCTGCTATACGGCTTCGCCGCCGCGGCGTTCCTGATGGCCGTGTTCCATGCGCGGATGCAGTTTCGCTAGCGACGCATCAGCTTCAGAACAACGAGCGCTCGGCCTTGAACATCACGAAGCCCTCGCAGTAGGCATTCTGCCCGGAGTAAACGCCGCATTGCGGTCCGCTCAGGCTGGAATCGCTGTAAGACAGGTCCAGTTGCATGCCCAGCAACGGGCGGGACAGATTCAGCGACCAGTCGTTGAATACCTCCACGTTGCCGCCGACGTGATACATCGGGCTATCCATCGAATGGCTGGCGTATTTCAGGCGCACCCCAACATCGAATGGCCGAACCGATCCGAATTCCAGGAACAGGGTGCTGTCGGTGCGCCCCGGCGAGCTGCTCAGCGCACCGCCCAGGCGGCTGCCGGCCAGATTGATCCCAGCATAGTATTCGTGGCGATCCCAGCCTTCGAGTTCCGGGAAGCTGTAGCGGATCACGCCCAGCTCGAAGCCCGGTGCGTCGTCGAAACGCTGCTGGGCATAGCCGATGTAGTTGTCCAGTTCCAACGGGTTGCCTTCGAGAATGCCCATGCTCGGCGACCATTGCCCGACGTACCAGCCGCTGGAATGGGTCAGGTCCAGGCCGCCGCGGAAGGTGCTCTCTGCGGTCGGGCTGACCAGACCTTGCGCCATGCTTCGGGCGGGTGCCGTGCCGAGCTTGAGGTCGAATTGTCCGACCTCGCGTTCGACGACTTCCGATTGGCTGACGCATCCGCTCAAACCGAGCATCAACGTCATCAGGAGTTTCTTATTCATACACCGTTCACTGGTGGGTATTTCTACAAAGGCCGATCAGCCGCGACCACGAAAGCCAAAGCCCGTCCCAGAGCGTCTGAGCGCGCAGTGTTGGGGTTCGGTTGCCGATCAATCGGCAGGAAGAGTAGTCCATGCGCTTGCCTGTCGAGCCCCGCTCGTCGTTTTGACGCCAAGCAAACGACGGGCGGTGTCGATTAGTTGGCGACTCGCGATGGCGCCAGCGTCCTGACGTGGCACTGAACGGCTGTCGCCGCTGCAGTTCCAATCCACTGAACACCGATGAGCTGCCCGAGGCAGGCAGGAGGTTGCAATGGCCACTGGTTGGGCGAACGAAGGCGCCGTGCAAGAACAGATCGACAGCACCATCGAGGACGCTGTTCAGCGTGCACGTAGCCGGTTGGGGCGAGGAGAAAGCCTGACGCACTGCGAAGAATGTGGCGCGAAGATCCCGGACGCGCGCCGGCAGGCGGTGCCGGGCGTTCGACTCTGTGTGAAGTGCCAAACCGAGCAGGATAAGCAGGAAGCGAAATTCAGCGGCTACAACCGCCGTGGCAGCAAGGACAGCCAACTGCGCTGATTGGTGCGGGACGCCGCGAAATTCAGGCTGAATCGGGCGACCCGCGTGGTTGCTCCGTTAGCGTCCGGCGTTAGCCATGTGGCGTCAGGTCGGGTGCCGCACTCGACGGCAATGGCTGCTTGCGCATCAATAAGTAATGCACGACGCCACCCAGCAGCGCGCCGAGCAGCCAGGCGAAGCCCGACAGGCTTTCCAGGCCGGGCATCCAGACCGAGGCAACCGAGAACACCGAGCTGATACCAAAGGCGATGATCGCCTTACGGTTCCAGCCTGCGTTGAAGTAATAGGTTGAGCCGGGCTCTGCGGAAAACAGCTGTTGCACGTCCAGCTGCTGCCGGCGGACCAGGTAATAGTCGGCCACGATGATGCCGTATAGCGGCGCCAACACCGCGCCCAGCGTATCGACGAACGCGGCGATACCGACCGCGCTAATGAACGATACCCAGAGGGCGCCGATGAAGAAGGCGATGGCCGCGGTGATGAAGCCGCCCGTGCGCGCACTGATATGCGCTGGCGCCAGGTTGGCAATGTCGTAGGCCGGTGGGATGAAGTTGGCCACTAGATTGATGCCCACCGTGGCCGCGAAAAAGGTCACGGCCGCGATCAGGGTAAGGCCAACGTTATCGATGCGCGCGACGATGTCGGTCGGGTTGGTCAGCGTTTCGCCGAACACCACCACGGTGCCAGCCGTGATCACCAAGGCGATCAGCGAGAAGACCGCCAGGCTCACCGGAAGCCCGAGAAAATTGCCGATGCGCATCTGCCGCTCGCTCTTCACGAAGCGGGCGAAATCGCCGTAGTTGATCACCACTGCCGCGAAGTAGGCGACCATGGTGCCCACCACGGTGGCGAACGCGACGAGCGGGCCACCGTCGTAATTGCCGGTGCCGCTGAAGATGGTGCCCAGTGCACCTGCAAGGCCAGGCCCAGCTTGGTAGCAAATGGCGATCATCATCGCGATCATCACCAGATAGACCAGCGGGCCGGCCCAGTTAAGAAACCGCGTGATCCAGTCCACGCCACGGATGAAAAGCGCCACCTGAAATACGCAGACGATTACGTAAGCGAGCCAGTCGATGGCATTCAGGCCCAGCAGCGTCGCGTCCGAGCCAGGCCCGATCAGCGTGCGGATCAGCAATGCCACAGCGGTAGACGCGAAATAGGTCTGCACGCCATACCAGAAGATCGCCACGATACCGCGTACTACCGCGGGGAAGTTCGCCCCGCGTACGCCCATGCTGGCGCGTGCCATGACCGGGAACGGGATGCCATATTTTACGCTGGGCTTGCCGGTCAGCTGCACCAAACCCATGACGATGCAACCGGCCAGCACGATGCCGGCCAGCACCGCCCAGCCGTTCAGGCCGTAACTGATGAAAAGCGTGGCGGCGAGGGTGTAGCCGAACAGGCTCTGGATATCGTTGGACCAGACGTTGAATATCTCGAACCAGCCCCATTTGCGCTTCGCCGGCGGAAGCGGCGCGAGATCGGCGTTGTGCAGGCTGGGGTCGATCTGCTTGATCTGAAAGTCGTCGTGATTCATCGGCGTGCGCTCTGTATGCAAGACAAGTGGCATTTGTGTATGCAGTTCTTGTTCCGCGTACGGCACAGCCCGTGGAGTGGATGACGATCACAGGCTCAGATCATCTTCCCTTGATTGGAAGGTTAGACGGCTCGGCACATTTCGCCCGAGTTTGTATACAAGGAGCCGTGCAGGCATGCCGTGATCAGCTTCGGATCGGCATTTTGAAATGCGCTGCGGAGTAGCGCGAGCGTTGGCGACGCCCCAAAGAGATGCCTGGCTCGGTCTATGGTGAGCCAAGTCATACTTCGTTTTTGCAGGCAGGCGCTGGAATCGCTTTGTAAGGCGAACTTTTCCACCACGGTGTAGCGCTTCGGGCTTGTTTGTGGTGGGTTGAAACCCACCCTACGGTCGGTGCGAGGCCGTGGTCGTCGGGGCGCGGCGGGCTGGGAGACAGCGATAGGGCGGGTTGGGTGGCACTCCGCGTCGGCCCACCGCCGCGGGGTAACGTTCGTATTTGGTGGGTTAAAACCCACCTTACGAAGTGCTGCGGTGTTCGCTGCGCTGCTGAGCGGCGATCGCTATTAGAACAAGAAATACCGCTGCGCCATCGGCAGCACCTCGGCCGGTTCGCACCAGAGCAGTTGGCCGTCCGCCTTCACCTGATAGTTCTGCGGGTCGACGTCAATCTGCGGTGTGTAGTCGTTATGGATCAGGTCTTTCTTCTGCACCGTGCGGCAACCTCTGACTACGCCAATCTTCTTCTTCAGCCCCAACTGCTCCGGCACGCCGGCCTCGGCTGCGGCCTGGCTGATAAAGGTGAAGCTTGAAGCGTGCAGGCTGCCGCCGTAGCTGCCGAACATCGGTCGGTAGTGCACCGGTTGTGGTGTCGGGATCGACGCATTGGCATCGCCCATCAGGCTCGCGGCGATCACGCCGCCCTTGAGGATCAGGGTCGGTTTTACGCCAAAGAACGCCGGTCGCCAAAGGATCAAATCAGCCCACTTGCCCACTTCGATGGAGCCGACTTCATGGCTGATACCGTGGGTGATCGCCGGGTTGATGGTGTACTTGGCGATGTAGCGCTTGACGCGGAAGTTATCGTTGCCGGGGCCATCGCCGGGCAGGGCACCGCGCTGCTTCTTCATTTTGTCGGCGGTTTGCCAGGTGCGGGTGATGACCTCGCCGACACGGCCCATGGCCTGGCTGTCGGAGCTGATCATGGAGAAGGCGCCGAGGTCATGGAGGATGTCTTCGGCGGCGATGGTCTCACGGCGGATGCGGCTTTCGGCGAAGGCCACGTCCTCGGCGATGCTCGGGTCGAGATGGTGGCAGACCATCAGCATGTCCAAGTGCTCATCGATGGTGTTGCGGGTAAACGGCCGGGTCGGGTTGGTCGAGCTGGGCAGCACGTTGGGCAAGCTGCAGGCCTTGATGATGTCCGGCGCGTGGCCGCCGCCAGCGCCTTCGGTGTGGTAGGTGTGGATGGTGCGGCCCTTGAAGGCGCCCAGCGTGGTTTCGACGAAGCCGGATTCGTTAAGCGTGTCGGTATGGATTGCTACCTGAACGTCGTACTGGTCGGCCACCGATAGGCAGTTGTCGATGGCGGCTGGCGTCGTGCCCCAATCTTCATGCAGCTTGAGGCCGATGGCGCCGGCCTTGACCTGTTCGATCAGCGGCTCGGGCAGCGAGACGTTGCCCTTGCCGGTGAAGCCGATGTTCATCGGGAAGGCCTCGGCGGCCTGAAGCATCCGCGCCATGTGCCAGGGGCCGGGCGTCACGGTCGTGGCGTAGGTGCCGGTGGCCGGCCCGGTGCCACCGCCGATCATGGTGGTGGTGCCGCTCATCAAGGCCTCTTCGATCTGCTGCGGGCAGATGAAGTGGATGTGGCTGTCGATGCCGCCCGCGGTGAGGATCATGCCTTCGCCAGCGATGACTTCGGTGGCGCCACCAATAGCGATGGTTACGTCCGGCTGGATGTCCGGGTTGCCGGCCTTGCCGATGGCGGCGATACGGCCGTCCTTGAGGCCGACGTCCGCCTTGACGATGCCCCAGTGATCGATGATCAACGCATTGGTGATTACCGTGTCGACCACATCAGCCGCGCACAGCTGGCTCTGGCCCATGCCGTCGCGAATCACCTTGCCTCCGCCGAACTTCACCTCGTCGCCGTAGGTGGTGAAGTCTTTCTCGACCTCGACCCAAAGCTCGGTATCGGCCAGGCGCACCTTGTCGCCAACGGTGGGGCCGAACATGTCGGCGTAAGCTTGACGGGAGATCTTCATCCTCATTCCTCGGAATTTGGCCCCAGGCGGCAGGCTGCAAGCCCCAGGCAAAAGCATTGTTCAATGTGGCTTAAGGCTTTGGCGTTTGGCCTGCGGCCTGCCGCCTGTAGCTTGTAGCCGCTCGCTAGAGCGCGCCCATTACCCGCCCGGCAAAACCGAACACGCGGCGATCGCCGGCCAGCTCGACCAGCTCGACCTCACGACTCTGGCCCGGCTCGAAGCGCACCGCGGTGCCAGCCGGGATGTTCAGGCGCATGCCGCGCGCGGCGGCGCGGTCGAAGGTCAGCGCGTCGTTGGTTTCGAAGAAGTGAAAATGCGAGCCGACCTGAATCGGCCGGTCACCGCTGTTGGCCACATTCAAGGTCAGCGTGCGGCGGCCGGCATTGAGCTCGATCTCGCCAGCCTGGATCTGGTATTCGCCGGGAATCATGGTTTGGGCGTCCTGTTCAGGGTCAGTTGCATCATGGTCAGGTCCAGCCAGTGGCCGAACTTGCAGCCAACCTGGCGCATCTGCCCGACGTGGATGAAGCCAAGCTGCTGATGCATGTGGATCGACGCACGGTTCTCGCTTTCGATGAAGGCGATCATCACGTGCTTTTTCAGTTCCCGAGCGCGCTCGATCAGCGCCTGCATCAGGCTGCGGCCGATACCGCTGCCGCGATGGCCAGCGCCCACATACACCGAGTTTTCTACGGTATGGCGAAAGCCATCATGGGGTCGCCAAGGACCGAACGAGGCGTAGCCGGCGACTTGCCCATCGCCGTCGAGGGCGACCAGCACCGGGTAGTTCTGTTCGTGGCGCTCGGCCAACCAGGCGCGGCGGTTTTCGAGATCGACAAGCTGGTCGTTCCAGATCGCAGTGCTGTTCTGCACCGCGTCGTTGTAGATTTGCAGGATGCCTTCGAGATCGGCGTCCAGGGCGTCACGTATCTGCACGTTGAAATCCTTCAAAGCGGTTCGGGGTATTGCGGCACGGGCCGCAACAACCATTGACCTGTATCTCAGGCGATTGGTTGATGCACCGTGACCAGCTTGGTGCCGTCGGGGAAGGTTGCTTCAACCTGGATCTCCGGGATCATCTCCGGCACGCCTTCCATGACCTGCTCGCGGCTGAGCAGCGTAGTGCCGAAATGCATCAGCTCGGCCACCGTTTGCCCGTCACGCGCACCTTCGAGCAATGCAGCAGAAATGTAGGCCATGGCTTCCGGGTAGTTGAGCTTCACGCCGCGGGCTAGGCGCCGCTCGGCGACCAGGCCGGCAGTGAAGATCAACAGCTTGTCTTTTTCTCTCGGTGACAAATCCATAACGGCTCCAGTCGTAGGGTGGATGTCGCTTTTCACATCCACCGGCTCGTGGCGGCAACCACGCAGCGATTTCGGGGCGGCGCACATGCAAGCGAGCCGGCGTAGGGTGGGCAACGGCGAAGCCTTGCCCGCCATTGTTCAGGTACTCCAGATTCTCGGAGGCACAGCTTCGCGGCCCAGCAATTCAGGACGCAGCAGACGCCACAGATCGATCAGCCAGGCGCGTGCATGCAGGGCTTCGCTGGCCAGGCAGCGTCCGATGACAAGGCCGGGCAGTTGCGTCAGATCCCCGCGCACCTTGCTCGGAATATCGCGGCAACGTTCCATCAGCTCGGCATCGATCTCGCCGGTCACGATCAGCGTGGCGAACACAGGGTTGCCGTCGAGGCCGATCGGCGAATCGAGCAGCCCATCGCCACCATTCACACGCTGGCGTTCGTGCCAGAGCAACTCACCGTCTCGGCGAATATCCAGCCGCGCCTGGAAATGGCCGGCGTCGAAGCGCTCGCCACTGGCCGGTCGACCCAGCGCAACCATGTCCCAGTAGAACAGCCGTGCATCGCCTTCCAGCTCGATACGCGTGTTCAGTTCAGCCTGCGCGGCGGCGTAGACGATGCTTTCCTGCGGCAGCCATTCGAGGGTGGCACCGGCTTCGACGCGCAATGCCAGGGTCTGGAAGGCCGGGCTGGTTGCGCGATACCACTTGGCCGCACCGGGACTGGTCAGTTGAGCCCAGGCGTTGGCGCCGACGTTGGCGCTGATATCCAGCCGGTCGCCGCCAGCAATACCGCCGGGTGGGTGCACGATGATGTGCTGGCAAACTTCTGGGCCTTCCGCATAGAGGTGTTTCTGTACCCGTAGCGGGCCGCTGTGGCGTCGGAGCACGGGCCGCGTCGCATCGCCCAGGCGGGCATAGCCGAGCTCGAGCTCGGCCTGCCAGTGTGGGGTGAAGACGGGAGTCAGTGCGGTCATCTGGTTGCGCGGGTCTGTGGTTGATAGACCTGCTTGAGCAATTGTCGTGCCTCTTGCGCTATTGCGGTGCGCTGCGGGCATTCCTCGGCTTCCTGCCGGGTCCAGGCGAGCCAACAGACGTTCCCGGTGTGTTTGATCGCTGCACCGTTGCGGTGCGGTTGCGCGGGATAAGCGAGCAAATGGCTTATGTTGGTGCGCCGCCGAATCCCATTTGCGCATGGATGCTGTGCGTGCAAGGCCGGACAACTCGGTAGTCGCGTCGGTGTATTCGGCGGCGTGCTGGGCGACCATGATGGCGGGCCCGAGCGCAGGCCCGCCGAGTCGGCTCAACGGCGGTGGGGCAACCTGTCCCGGTGGTAGCGACCGAGGCCGGTATATTCCAGCCAGGTGCCGAGCAGGCGGGTTTGACCCACGCCAGGAGCGTCCCAGTTGCATACGCCGTTCGGGAAAATGCCGGTCAGCCGCGCGTATTCCTTCCCGCTGAACGCCACCCTGTAGTCCCGGTGGTCGATGGCCTTGAGCTCGCACTTGATAATGTCCGAAGCCAGCGGGCCGCCAGCGACCATGCGCGGCGAGGGGAAGGCCGGGTAGAGATCGTTGCAGGTGGAGGTGCCGGGTCCGCCGAAGCGTTGCGGCTCGGGAATGAAGTCGGGCCTGGACTCACGAGTCCAGCAGCCGTCCTGCAAGTTGGCCGGTTTGTTGCGCACCACCTTTTTAGCCCGAGACCTGTTGCTCCGATCCGCGGCGATGGCGGCCAGCCAGCGATCCATTGCCTCCAGCGCACGGTCCTGTATGTAGGCGACGCGGCCAGGGTAGGCGGCATCGTCCGCAGCGTTGCTGCCACCGCTCCACATCACATGGTTGTCGATGTGTCCGTTGGCCTCGCGCAGCCGTTCCCGCGTGGAGAAATGGTGGAATTTCAAGTGGATGTCGCCGCCGGGCTGCAGGTCAGTGTAGAGCTGGTCGTAATCCAGGATCGGCATCGAAGCCAGCCCGCCGCCACCATTGAGCATGCGCCCGGTCTGGTAGGCCGCGAGCGTGGCGCGCAGATCTGCGGTCATGCGCTGCGGTATGAAGTTGGCGTCGATGTCCATGCCACCGATGTTCTCGTTCAGGTCGAGGAACTGCGCCTTGCTGATCTGCCCGGCATTCAGCGCCTCGAGCCCGTACTGGATGCCGGTGTTATCCAGCGGCCGGCGGGCGAAGCCGGTCTGCCGATCGATACCGTAGCTGTTGACCGCGTGGTCGTAGATGGTCGCCCGAGCACCGCGTGGGTTGTCGGTCGGATGGTAGCGCAGCGAGGGATCGACCGAGGCGTCGAACTCGGCCGAAACTCGATCGGGACGGCCAGGCACCGGGTCCAGACGCGCCGCGCCGTTGTCCAGGTTGGGAATAGTGGCGAACACGCCGAAGCCGGAGGCGGCGCGCAGCTGTTCCTCCGTCCAGGTCACGTCGGCGTTCTGGTAGTAGTGCCAGAGCAGACGCGAATCGGCGAGCGTGTGGGCGGTGCCGAAGGCGACTTCAGGGAAGCTGCATGAGGGGATGATGCCGTCGAGCAGGCCAGGGTAGTTGTCGCCGATCTGATGCTGCTGATACGAGCCGCCCGAACAGCCCCAGCCGATGGTGTAGCGCGGCCGGCCGTAGGTTTCGATGAAGCGCTCCTTGACCATCATCATGGTCTCGGCAGCCAGCAGGTCGTCGCAGTTATTGCCGAACACGTTGAGCGAGGCCGACGCGGTGGCAAAGCCGCGCGATAGCTCGCGGTCGTCCAGCACGCCGCCGGTGCTGTTGCCCTGGCGGTACCAGCCGGAGCGGCAGCCACCGCCGAAGTTGTAGACCAGCCGGCCGTTCCAGGCACCGTCGCGCTGACGGATAGACGGACCTGGCACGCTCGGGTTGTCGAGCACGGCGGTCTGGTAGATGGCGCGGTTGATGGTGCCGGTTTCCAGCCGCACCACGTAGGGCACGGTGACGCCGTCGAGGGTGGTGGTCACGGCGAGGTCGCCGGGTGGCACTGCCGGATTGTACGGACGGAACGCGCCGGAGGTCGTGCGGTACAGATAGTCGACGCGGCGCGGGACCGTGCAGTTTTCATCCAGCGGTGTGCCGAGCGTACCGCCGCCGGAGTAGACCTGAAATTCCGCCGTTTCGCAGACGAAGGGTGCCTGCTTCGGCCCGGCGAAGACGGGGCCGGACAGCGGATGCGATACCAGTACCAATCTGGCCGGGATCGCGCCTCTGGCATGCGCGACGAGCCGGTTGCGTCCATCCCGCATGCCTTCGACGAGGCCGATCAGCGCGCGGCCGTCCGCGCTCGGCCGGAACGCCGCGCTCACGTCGGTATCGTTAAGCGTGACGCGCAGCTTGTTGGCGGCGGCTGGGGTCGGCAAGCCGATGCGGATCAGCACATCGCCGCCACTCAGTTTGTCGGGACGGTTGGACAGGCTTTCCAGGGTCAGGCGAGGAGCGGCCTCTACTTCGCCGGCCAGCATAAGCAGTGAAAGGGAAACCAGCCCACACCGAGCGCCACGGCGCATGCGCCGGGTATGCCCGTTTCTTGTTGTTTTCATCGGAGTCTTCCTCTGTCTTGCCAAGGGATGCTGCGGGCGTCCTTGCACCGAAACAGCCGAATGCACGCGAGGTCTGGCTTGGCTGTCTGCCTGCGCTTCAGCGTAGAAGCTGAAGTAAGCGGCGTCGGACGGGACGACAGCCGGCTGGGTTGGGCGGTCGGTCCGGCGTGGGACGTGGGGAGACAGACCGACCTGTCACGCTTGTGGCCGGACGCCAGTATCACTCTCTTTTATGGGGTTGTATCTGTTCTCGACTGCTCGTTTGACGGGTCCGCCGGTCGATGCCAATGTCAATCCGGCGAATGGTCCGTGCGGCTTTGAGCGGTTGCAGGTGCCGGCCGGATAATCGGTTGTGCTCGTTGCTCCGGGCCGGTCGGCAATCGCTCGGTGGTGGCACCCATAAAAACAAGATCCACGGAGACGCCGCATTGAATCTACTGTTTCAGCAAGTGCTCAACGGCCTGACCCTGGGCAGCATCTACGGTCTGGTCGCCCTCGGCCTGACGCTCGTTTACGGCATCCTGCACATCCCCAACTTCGCCCACGGCGCGCTGTACATGGTCGGAGCGTTCGCGTCCTACTTCTTCATGACCGACATCGGCTTGCATTACTGGATCGCCATGCTGGCCTCCGGGGTGGTGGTGGCCGTGTTGGCGGTGCTGTCCGAGCGGCTGGTGTTTCACCCGTTGCGCAACGCGCCGCCGATTCACGACAAGATCGCCGCCATCGGCATCCTGCTGTTTCTCGAAGCGGTGGTGCAAATACTCTGGGGCTCGGATTTCCGACGCATGGCCTCGCCCTACGGCGGCATCCTCAACTTCGACGGGTTGATCATTCCCGAGCAGCGCCTGCTGATCATCGTCGGCGCCTTTACGCTGATGCTGGCGCTGCACCTGTTCCTGCGAAAGACGATGATCGGCTCAACGATCATCGCCATGGCGCAAAGCCGCGAGGGCGCGTTCCTCGTCGGCATCGACGCCAACCGCGTGGCGATGCTGACCTTCGCCATCTCCGGCATGCTCGCTGCCTTCGCCGCGACGCTCTATGCGCCGATCAACCTGGTGTACCCGGCGATGGGCCATCTGGTGATCATGAAAGCCTTCGTGATCATTGTGCTCGGCGGCATGGGCAGCATTCCCGGCGCGATTCTCGGCGCGATGATTCTGGGTTTCGCCGAGAGCCTCGGTGGCTTCTACCTGTCCTCGGATTACAAGGACATCATAGCCTTCACGCTGCTGGTGGTGATTCTTTCCTTCCGCCCGACCGGGCTGTTCGCCAAGGGGGCTCACTGATGCATCGCTTCGCATCCCTGCTGACTGGGCGCGGCAGCAAGCTGTTCCTGCTGGCCTGCGCACTGGCTTTTCCGTTGTTCGCCAATAGCGAGTACCAGGTCTACGTGATGGCCAGCGCCTTCATCTGGGCGATTGCGGTCTACGGCCTGAACATCATCACTGGCTATTGCGGTCAGCTGAACCTGGCCCACGGCGGCTTCTTCGCCATTGGTGCCTATGCGTTGGCGATCCTTACCGCCGATCACGGCTGGAACTTCTGGCCGGCATTCGTCGCCGCTGCGCTGGTTTCAGCTGTCGTCGGCGCGCTGGTCGGCATTGTCTCGCTGCGTTTGAAGGAGCACTTCTTCGCCATCTTCACGCTCTGCGTGGGCTTCATCATTTATTTGCTGATCGACAAGTGGGAGGAGCTGACCCACGGCGCCATCGGCGTTCGCGGCATCGCTGCGCCGGACGGCTTCGGGCTGGTGGATTTCAGTCAGACGGTGCCTTTCTATTACTTGGCGTTGGTGTTCCTGGTGCTGGCGATCTGGTTCGCCGGGCGGCTGGCATCCTCGCTGCTGGGGCGGACCTTCATGGCCATCCGCAACGGCGATGCCCTGGCGCAATCGCTGGGCATCGACCTGATGCGCAACAAGCTGCTGGCCTTCGTCCTGTCGACCACCTATGCCGGCATCGCCGGAGCGCTCTATGCCTCGATGATTCGCTTCATCGGCCCTGAGGAAGCCAACCCCAACCACACGTTCGACATGATCACCTACCTGCTGGTCGGCGGCTTCGGCGCCCTGTTCGGTCCGCTGGTCGGAACCGTGGGGGTGGTCTGGATCACCCAGTCGCTGCAGTTCCTCGAGGACTACCGGATGATCATCTTCGGCCCGCTGATCGTGGTGCTGGTGATCTTTATGCCGCGCGGGGTGGTCGGCACTTTCCTGAGCTGGAAGCTGCGCAAGGACACCGAGGCGGCGCGGGCCAAGGAGCCGCGAGCGCCCGCCAAGGTCACGTCAGGCAAAGAGGTGAACACCAATGCTTAAGGTCGAAAACCTGACCAAGATGTTCGGCGGGCTGGCAGCGGTACACGACGTCAGCGTCGAGTTCGAAGCGCGCAAGATCAACGCCATCATCGGCCCTAATGGCGCTGGCAAAAGCACCTTCTTCAACCTGATCTCCGGCATGCACAAGCCCACCTCGGGGCGCATCCTGATCGATGGTCACGACGTTTCGCGCATGCGCTGCGACCGCGTGGCCCGGCTCGGCGTCGGCCGAACCTTTCAGACCACTCACCTGTTCGAACAGGCCACCGTGCTCGACAACCTCATCGTCGGTCATCGGCTGCGCACTCGTTCCGGCCTATGGGATGTGCTGATCAATTCCAGCCGCTTGCAGCGCGAGGAACGTGAGTGCCGCGAAAAGGCGCGGGGTGCTTTGGATTTCGTTGGTTTATCGCACCTGGAAAATCGCGTAGTGCTGGATATCTCCCAGGAAGAGCGCAAGCGCGTGGCCTTTGCCCTGGCGCTGGCCACCGAGCCTAAGCTGGTGCTGCTCGATGAACCCGCCGCGGGCGTCAACCCGGAAGAGACCGAAGGCCTCGCCCAACTGATCCGCAAGATGGCCGAGCACGGCCTGACCGTGTGCCTGATCGAACACAAGATGGACATGATCATGGGCCTGGCGGACAAGATCATGGTGCTCAACTACGGCGAGAAGATTGCCGAAGGAACGCCCGCCGAGATCAAGGCGAACCCGGCTGTAATCGAGGCCTACCTGGGGAGTGATTACGATGCTGCAGCTTGAGCGGGTCGATGTCTGCTACGGCAGTTTCAAGGCATTGAGCGATGTCTCGATGAGCGTCGCGGCGGGAGAATTAGTGGTGCTGCTCGGCGCCAACGGTGCGGGCAAGACGACGCTGTTCAACACCATCAGCGGGCTGCTCAAGCCGACCGCAGGCAACATCACGCTGGAGAGCCGGCGCATCGACGGGCTCAAGCCTTCGGCCTTGGTCGCCGCGGGCGTGGTGCACTGCCCTGAGGGGCGGAAGCTGTTCCCGCAGATGTCGGTCTCGCAGAACCTCGCGCTCGGCGCTTACCTGCATCGACGTGACGGCGAGGGCAACAAGCGCAACCTTAAGGAAGTGCTCGACCTGTTTCCCATTCTTCACGACAAGCGGCACCAGCCGGCAGGATCGCTGAGCGGTGGCCAGCAGCAGATGGTGGCGATCGGTCGGGCAATGATGAGCCGGCCGCGCCTGCTGATGCTCGACGAACCCTCGCTCGGGCTGGCGCCATTGGTGGTCAATCAGATGTTCGAGGTGATCACCCGCATCAATCAGTCGGGCACCAGCGTGCTGCTGGCCGAACAGAACGCGTTCGCGGCATTGAAAATCGCCCACCGCGCCTACGTCATCGAGGGCGGCCATCTTGTGATGGAAGGCGACCAGCAGGCCATGCTGGGTAACGAAGCCGTGCGCAAGGCATACATCGGCGCCTGATCAGTCGTAACCAAGGAGAGAACAATGAAAATGCTCAAAGCGCTCGGAATGGCGATTGCCACCCTGTCTGCGGCCCAGGCCAGCGGTGTATATGCCGAGCAGACGCTCAATATCGGCTTTACCGGCCCGCTCAGCGGCGGCGCTGCGCTCTATGGGGAAAACACCCTGTCGGGTTTGCGCATGGCGGTTGACGATACCAACGAGGCGGGCGGTATCAAGATTGGCGGCGAAACCTACAAGATCAATCTCATCAGCCTGGACGACAAGTATTCGCCGAGCCAGGCGGCCACCAACGCCAAGCGTCTGGTCAAGGAGTCAAACGCGGCGGCGGTGTTCGTCCCGCATACCGGGGGTGTTTTCGCGCTGCAGGATTTCAACGTTGCCGACGATTTCCTGATCATGGCCTACACCAGCGTGCCCTCGGTGACCCAGCAGGGTAATCCCTTGACCGTGCGCATCCCGCCCGAATTCACCGGCTACGTCGACGCCTTCTCCGACTATGCGCTCAAGCACTACGGCAAGAAGCTCGGCATCGCTGGGGCGACCCACGAATACGCCAAGATCTGGACGGACATGATGACCGAGGCCTGGGAGCAGAAGGGCGGCGAGATCGTCGCCAACAATCCCATGGACTACAACAAGTCGACCGACTTCTATACCGGCGTTAGCCGGGTGATCGCCGCCAACCCGGACGTGATGTTCGTCGGCGGCGCCTCGGAGCCGACCGGTCTGGTGATGCAGCAGGCGCGCCAGTTGGGCTTTCAGGGCGGGTTCATCGTCATGGATCAGGCCAAGCTGGACGAGATCGCCGTGGTAACCGGCGGCCTGGAGCTGCTGGAAGGCTCCATTGGCGTGGTGCCGCTGTCGGAATACGACAGCGAGGTCGCGAAGGTCTTCGTGGAACGTTACAAGGAAGAACATGGCAAGGTGCCGGGCTCGGAGGCCGCTTACAACTACCTGGCCTTCCACGCGCTGGCCAAAGCCATGGAACTGGCCGGCAGCACCGAACCGCAGCAGGTCAGGGCAAAGATGGCCGAGGCAATCGCGGCCATGGATCCGAACTTCAACCTCTACTCCATCAAGGGCATTACCGACGAGGGCGGTTTCATCACACCGACCACCATGGCCGCCGTGGAGAACGGCAAAATCGTCAGTAAAGAGATCGGAAACTAAGCTTTCCTGCCGCAGGGATGGCGCGGTCTGAAAGACGACAATAGCGCTGGAAAGCGGGAAGCCGGACGAAAAAAAGCGACCGTTGCTCTTTCGTTCGGCCTTTTAGCCTTTTAGCCGTAATCGGCTTTTCGCTTCTCTGATCGTTTCGCTCCGGTAGGGATGCGTCCATGACGCAGAGCTTGGGAACCCTCAGGCTAAAGCGGGCTGTGGTGTTGTGGTTGGCGTTGCGACCACGACACAAGTGGAGGCAGCAGAACTAAGGCGTCTGGCCTTTCGCCTCCCGCGGCTCCTCCGCCTTCGCTCATATCGCCACCAGCCCTCGCACCCCTTCGGCTTCCATGGTGTCTCCGCGGCCTTGCTGGATGATTTCGCCACGGCTCATCACCAGGTACTGGTCGGCCAGTTCAGCGGCGAAGTCGTAGAACTGCTCGACCAGCAGGATCGCCATGTCGCCGCGCGCGGCGAGTTTCTTGATCACCATCCCGATTTCCTTGATGACGGAGGGCTGGATGCCTTCGGTGGGCTCATCGAGGATCAGCAAGCGCGGCTTGCTCGCCAGGGCGCGGCCGATGGCCAGCTGTTGCTGCTGGCCGCCGGAAAGATCGCCGCCGCGGCGATGCTTCATTTCCTTGAGCACCGGGAACAGTTCATAGATGAACTCCGGTACTTCCTTGGCTTCCTTGGCGCTGAAGCGGGAAAGCCCCATCAGTAGATTTTCCTCAACGGTTAGCCGACCGAAAATCTCGCGCCCCTGCGGCACGTAGGCGATGCCGGACTGCACGCGCTGGTGCGGCTTGAAACCGGTGATCGGCTTGCCTTCCCAATTCACCGCGCCTTCTTTTGCCGGGATCAATCCCATCAGGCATTTGAGCAGGGTGGTCTTGCCGACGCCGTTGCGCCCGAGCAGGCAGGTGACTTCGCCGATGTTCACGTCAAACGACAGGCCGCGAAGGATGTGGCTGCCGCCGTAGTATTGATGGAGTTTTTCGACTTGGAGCATGTTTTGAATCCTATTTTTGGGGCTGCAGGCCTCAGGCTGCAAGCTGCAGGCAAAGCTCTGTTGCCTGTTGCCTGTTGCCTGTTGCCTGTTGCCTGTTGCCTGAAGCCTGAAGCCTGAAGCCGGGCCGCCGCGTCAGCGCCCCAAATAAACCTCAATCACCCGCTCATCCGCCTGCACCTGTTGCAGCGACCCTTCGGCCAGTACCTGGCCCTGGTGCAGCACGGTGACGTGGTCGGCGATGGTGTCGACGAAGCCCATGTCGTGCTCGACCACCATCAGCGAGTGCTGGCGCGCCAGGCTTTTGAACAGCTCGGCGGTGAACTCGGTTTCGGCGTCGGTCATGCCGGCCACCGGCTCGTCGAGCAGCAGCAGTTGTGGGTCCTGCATCAACAGCATGCCGATTTCCAGAAACTGCTTCTGGCCGTGCGACAGCAGGCCGGCCGGGCGGTAACGCGAGTTGTTCAGGCGAATGGTCGCGAGCACCTCGTCGATGCGGTCCTTTTGCTCGCCGTTGAGCTTGGCCTTCAGGCTGGTCCACACGGACTTGTCGGTTTTCTGCGCCAGCTCCAGATTCTCAAACACGCTGAGTGCCTCGAACACCGTGGGCTTCTGGAACTTGCGACCGATGCCGGACTGGGCAATTTCCACTTCGCTCATGCGCGTCAGATCGAGCGTCTCGCCGAAGTAAGCGGTGCCGCTGTCCGGGCGCGTCTTGCCGGTGATCACGTCCATCATCGTTGTCTTGCCAGCGCCGTTGGGGCCGATGATGCAGCGCAGCTCGCCCACGCCGATATAGAGGCTGAGGTTGGTCAGCGCCTTGAAGCCGTCGAAGCTGACGTTGATGTCTTCCAGGCTGAGGATGGTCCCGTGGCGGACATCCAGCCCGTCGCCCTTCGCGCGGCCGAGACCGATGGCGTCGCGGCCGCTGCCTTGAGAATCTACCGGTGAGATGAGTTCGGGTACGGCTACCGTTTTCATTGTTCGCCCCTCCTACGAAGTAACCCAATCACGCCCTTGGGTAGATACAGCGTGACGACGATGAACAGCGCGCCGAGTGCGAACAGCCAGTACTCCGGGAAGGCCACGGTGAACCAGCTCTTCATGCCGTTGACGATGCCGGCCCCGAGCAGCGGCCCGATCAGCGTGCCGCGCCCGCCCAAGGCGACCCATACGGCGGCCTCGATGGATTGCGTCGGCGCCATCTCGCTGGGATTGATGATGCCAACCTGCGGCACGTAGAGCGCACCGGCCAAGCCGCAGAGCACCGCCGACAGCGTCCAGATGAACAGCTTGTAGCCGCGTGGATCGTAGCCGCAGAACATCAGGCGGTTTTCCGCATCACGCAGCGCGGTGAGTACGCGGCCGAACTTGCTGCGCGCCAGGCGCCAGCCGAGCAACAGGCTGCCCGCGAGCAGCACTACGGTGGCGAAGAACAGCGTGGCGCGAGTCGCCGGGGCCGAGATCGAAAAGCCGAGAATCGTCTTGAAGTCGGTAAAGCCGTTGTTGCCGCCGAAACCGGTTTCATTGCGGAAGAACAAGAGCATCCCGGCGAAGGTCAGCGCCTGGGTCATGATCGAGAAGTACACACCCTTGATCCGCGAGCGGAAGGCGAAAAAACCGAAGACGAAGGCCAACAGGCCGGGCGCCAGCACCACCAGGCACATCGACCATAGAAAGCTGGAGGTGCCGTACCAGTACCAGGGCAGATCGGTCCAGGCGAGGAAACTCATAAATGCGGGCAGCCCGTCGCCGGCGCTTTCACGCATCAGGTACATACCCATGGCGTAGCCACCGAGGGCGAAGAACAGGCCGTGGCCGAGCGACAGCAATCCCGCGTAGCCCCAGACGAGGTCCAGTGCCAATGCGACGATGGCGTAGCAGAGAATCTTGCCCACCAGCGTCAGGGTGTAGGCGGTGACGTGGAAGGCGTTGTCCGCCGGCAGCAGGTGCAGCAGCGGCATGGCCAGAAGGATGGCGAGCGCCACGCCGAGGACGGCGGCGGTGAGTTTCGGACCGGCTTTTTGCGCAGCCGTAAGCGTGAGTGGCTGGTTCATACGAGGCCGTCCTGCCGAGGGTTGATGGCGTATCCGCCGATTCCTGCGGTTGCTGCCTTTTGTAGGAGCCAGCTTGCTGGCGATCCTGCGCGGTTGTTGGCTGGGGCGTTGATCGCGAGCAAGCTCGCTCCTACACGGAGGGGGAGGTAAGACTTCAATCGATCACCCTCCCTTTCAACGCGAACAGGCCCTGCGGGCGCTTCTGGATGAACAGAATGATCAGCGTGAGGATGAGGATCTTGCCCAGCACGGCGCCGATCTGCGGCTCGAGGATCTTGTTGGCGATGCCGAGGCCAAAGGCGGCGAAGATGCTACCGGCCAGCTGGCCGACGCCACCGAGCACCACGACGAGGAAGGAGTCGATGATATAGCCCTGACCCAAATCCGGGCCGACGTTACCGATCTGCGACAGCGCCACGCCGCCTAGTCCGGCAATGCCGGAGCCGAGCCCGAAGGCCATCATGTCGATGCGCCCGGTGGGCACGCCGCAGCAGGCGGCCATGTTGCGGTTCTGGGTCACGGCGCGCACGTTCAAGCCCAGGCGGGTCTTGTTCAGCAACAGCCAGGTCAAAAGCACCACGAACAACGCGAAGCCGATGATCACCATGCGGTTGTATGGCAACACAAGGTTGGGCAGCACCTGCAGCCCGCCGGACAGCCAGCCGGGGTTGGCGACTTCGACGTTCTGTGCGCCGAACAGCACGCGCACCAGCTGGATCAGGATCAGGCTGATGCCCCAGGTCGCCAGCAGCGTTTCCAGCGGGCGGCCGTAAAGATGACGGATCACCGTGCGCTCAAGAGCCATGCCGATCGCGGCGGTGACGAAGAAGGCTACCGGCAACGCCACCAGCGGATAGAAAGCCAGTGCCTCCGGCGCGAGCCGTGCCATCAGCACCTGCACCATGTAGGTGGAATAGGCGCCAAGCATGAGCATCTCGCCGTGGGCCATGTTGATCACACCCAAAAGGCCGAAGGTGATGGCCAGTCCCAGCGCGGCGAGCAAGAGGATCGAGCCCAGCGACAGTCCGCTGAAGGCCTGGCCGAGCAGTTCGCCGATCAGCAGCTTGCGTTTGACTTGCGTCAGGCTGGTTTCCGCGGCCTTGCGCACCGTGACGTCAGTTTCGGCTTCATCGGCGAGCAGGTTTTCCAGGCGGACCCGCGCTAGTGGCGCGCCGGTTTCGCCCAGCAGACGCACGGCAGCCAGGCGCACCGCTGGGTCTTCAGCGCTCAACTGCAGGTTGGCGAGCGTCAGGGTCAGGGCTTCGCGCACGGCCGGGTCGTCTTCTGCTTCGAGGCGTTGCTGGAGCAGCCCGAGCTGTTCCGGTTTGCCGCTGCGCTGCAGGCGCTTGGCCGCCGTGAGGCGTTGCGACGGGTCGTCGGAGAACAGTTGATGGCTGGCCAGTGCAGTATTGAGCAGGCCGCGCAGACGGTTGTTCAGGCGCAGCTTTTTCGGCGTGCCGACCGGTTCGGCGTCGCCTTCGAGGGCACGATAGCTGTCGTTTTCCTCGATGAAGGGCGTCTTGTTCTTGTCGATGGCCACGCGGCTGGCGCGTAGCGCTTCGATCAGAGGCAACCGCTCCGGAACCGGCGCGATGGCCCATTCCTCCAGCAGCTTGGCCTGTTTGGCCGGACTCGCCTTGGCGTAGTCGGCTGCGTCTCCGGCGTGGGCTGCCCAGGGCAGGGCGAGCAGGAGCAGCAGCAATAATCGGTGCAGGGCAGTGTTCATTTAGGTATTCCCTAGGGACCCCGGTGCTCTCTTGGGGGAGCTTTTGGTGGTCGGCAGGTGGATGAAAAAAAGCGTCGACTCCGCGTCCCGATCCACCCTACGAAAGCCGAGCGAATGTAGGGTGGATGGCGCTTCATCCATCCACCGTTACACCATCGTAGGGTGGGCCGGGCGGCGTTCCGCTTCAGCTCACCGATGACATTACTGGTTGGGCTGAAGCCCACCTACGGGTTGTGCGCTGGTGGGCCGAAGCGGCCCCCTACGCATTGGCATGGCCGTCACGAATAAGGATGGCGCGTTCGCTCAGCCTCCAGCCTTCAGCGCTTTTTTCGTCAATTGCTCTTAACGGCGTAATCCGGCTTCTTGTCGTTGCCCGGAATGTAAGGACTCCACGGCTGTGCGCGGAGCGGGCTTTCGGTTTCCCAGACCACCGAGAACTGACCGTCATCCTGCACTTCGCCGATCATCACTGGCTTGTGCAGGTGATGGTTCTTTTCGTCCATGGTCAGGGTGTAGCCACTCGGCGCTTCGAAGGTCTGGCCGGCCAGCGCGTCGCGCACCTTGCCGACGTCGGTGGTGCCGGCCTTCTCGACCGCCTGCGCCCACATGTGGATGCCCACGTAGGTGGCTTCCATCGGGTCGTTGGTTACGGCCTTGTCAGCGCCCGGCAGGCCCTTGTCCTTGGCGTAGGTCTTCCACTTGCTGACGAACGCTTCGTTGACCGGGTTTTCCACCGACTGGAAGTAGTTCCAGGCGGCCAGGTGACCGACCAGCGGCTTGGTGTCGATGCCGCGCAGTTCTTCTTCACCTACGGAGAAAGCCACGACCGGAACGTCGGTGGCTTCCAGGCCCTGGTTGGCCAGTTCCTTGTAGAACGGCACGTTGGAGTCACCGTTGATGGTCGAGACCACGGCGGTCTTGCCACCCGCGGAGAACTTCTTGATGTTGGCGACGATGGTTTGGTAATCGCTGTGACCGAAGGGCGTGTAGACCTCTTCAATCGAAGATTCCGGCACGCCCTTGCTGATCAGGAACGCGCGCAGGATCTTGTTGGTGGTGCGCGGGTAGACGTAGTCGGTGCCCAGCAGGAAGAAACGCTCGGCGCTACCGCCGTCTTCGCTCATCAGGTATTCGACGGCCGGGATGGCCTGTTGGTTTGGCGCCGCACCGGTGTAGAAGACGTTGGGCGACAGCTCTTCACCTTCGTACTGAACGGGGTAGAACAGCAGGCCGTCGAGTTCTTCATAGACTGGCAGCACGGATTTGCGCGAGACCGACGTCCAGCAACCGAAGGTCACCGCGACCTTGTCCTGGGTCAGCAGCTGGCGCCCTTTTTCGGCGAACAGCGGCCAGTTGGACGCAGGGTCGACCACCACCGGCTCGAGCTGCTTGCCGAGCACGCCGCCCTTGGCGTTGATCTCGTCGATGGTCATCAGCGCCATGTCTTTCAGCGAGGTTTCCGAGATGGCCATGGTGCCGGAGAGCGAATGCAGGATACCGACCTTGATGGTCTCGGCAGCCTGCAGGGTGAACGGGAACAGACCGCTGAGCATCAGGGCGCTGGCGGCGAGGGTGGACTTGATCAGAGGACGGCGTTTCATGGTGGGCGGCTCCTTGGCTGTCCGTGCGCAACTGTGGGGTTGGTCCTTGGGACTGAATGCGCTATCGCAGCATCCGTGCCAATTCACTTGTAAGCCTTCTGTTCCGGTGCTTTGCGGCCAATCTGGAAATGCGCCTTAACGGGGCATGGGCGGGGCGTTGTCCGATAACGGTGCGCTTGGCGAGGACATGGCGCATGCCATGCGCCTTTGTGGTGCCGATCGGCCGCAGGGGTGATCCGGTCGGGTTGATGCGTATCTATTCGCTCAAACACGCTGGCCCTTGCTGGTCCGCCATGCCCGTCCTAGCATGGCCGGCCAGTTACCAAAGGCTCCGCCATGCCTCGCACCTCTCGCCCCCATCCACCGCGCGCCGCCGCGGCTCGACCGCAGCCCCGTCGGGTCGCCAAGGCGCCGCCTGCCGAGCCACGCCTGCTGTTATTGAACAAGCCCTTCGACGTGCTCACCCAGTTCAACGATGCCGATGGCCGCGCCACCCTCAAGGACTACGTGCAGGTGCCGGGCGTCTATCCCGCCGGGCGCCTGGACCGGGACAGCGAAGGCCTGTTGCTGCTGACCAATGACGGACAATTGCAGGCGCGCATCGCCGACCCCAAGCACAAGCTGGCGAAAACCTACTGGGTGCAGGTGGAAGGCGAGGTGAGCGCGGAGCACTTGCAGCGTCTGCGCGAGGGCGTCGAGCTCAATGACGGAATGACGCTGCCTGCCGAAGCACGGTTGCTGGACGAACCGGCGCTATGGCTGCGCAACCCACCGGTACGCTTTCGCAAGAGCGTGCCGACCAGTTGGCTGGAGCTGGTGATCCGTGAAGGGCGTAACCGTCAGGTCCGCCGGATGACTGCCGCAGTTGGGCTACCGACCCTGAGGTTAGTGCGAGTGCGAATTGGGCCTTGGGCGTTGGATGGGCTGCAGCCCGGGGAGTGGCGGGAAGCGCCGGCGCGCTTGTAGGCGCCAGCCCCCGAGGCGATGGTCAGTGCGGAATGCCCTGAGAGACTTCGATGATGTAGCCAATGATGGGTTTGGCGAGGAAGGCGAACAGGCACAAACCCAATCCCAAAAAGAGAATGGCCGTGCCGAGCCGGCCGGCCTTCGATTTCTTGGCGAGGTCCCAGATGATGAACGCCATGAAGACCATCAGGCCACCGACGAGGACGATCATCATCCATTTTTCAAAAACAGCAGGGTCCATCGAGCGCTCCGCTTGGCTAAGTCTGATTACAGACGACGACAGCTATGACAACGGGCGGGCAGTGAGCGAGGCTCTTCAAATCGGGCGCGCGGGGCATAGCAAGGCGGCGGCGATTATACGCCAAGTTCCAGCGATGCCCGCCGCGGCAACGGGTCTCAGCTACGCAGGTGCTCCAGCGGCAGTTCGGTACTCGACGACACCTGACGCAGGACGAAGCTTGAACGCACGCTGGACACTCCTTCGATGCGAGTCAGGGTGCCGAGCAGAAAAGCCTGGTAATGCTCCATATCCGGCACGACGACCTTGAGTTGGTAATCCGCGTCCATGCCGGTGACCAAGCTGCACTCCAGCACTTCGGCGCACTTGCCGATCACCCCTTCGAAATGTTCGAAGCGGTCCGGCGTGTGCCGGTCCATGCCGATCAGCACGTAAGCGGTAAGCGTCAGGCCGAGTTTCTTGCGATCCAGCAGGGCGACCTGACGGGCGATGTAACCGTCGTCCTCGAGTTGCTTGACCCGGCGCGAGCAGGGCGAAGGTGACAGCCCGATGCGCTCGGCCAGGTCTTGATTGGAGATACGCGCGTCGCGTTGTAATTCAGCAAGAATGCGCAGGTCGTAGCGGTCAAGTTTGCTCATTTTGAATGGCTCGCGTTGTTTGGTTGCGCAGAACTATGCTCTGTTACGGTTTGATTGCGCAACATGCCCGTATTTGAGCAATCTTCGCAACCATCTGCTGCTGGGCGGGGCGTAAGCTTTATTCAACTTCAGCCTCCGGCAGAACTGACGCGGTACTTACCCCGCCGCGCCAACCGCCGACCTTATCGAGGTCATCGGTCCGGGCCAGCACCGCCCACAAAGCGCTGCCGAAGAGTCCGCCACAAGCGGCCAGGGAATTCAGAGCAGTATTGAAAAAAGACCACGTCTCGCCACGTGGTCTTTTTTTATGGCTGATCAATTGGCTCGGCAACGGCGTAATGCTGTTCGCTTGAGTAGATTCGCCCCGAGTCGGGCCTCCCACAAAGACGGCAAGTGCACATCGGGCCCGTGGGAGGCGCGCCCTCGCGGCGAATGCGAGCTGCGGGTCGGCCCGAAAGTCACGGAAGCGCTCCGAGCCGTCATTGTTCTAAGGGAGAGAGGTTTACAGCGAGTGGCGTGGCTTCAGTACTTCCAACGGGTCGGCATGTACCAACACCTCGGCACGCGGGTAGCGCTTGTGAATTGCTGCTTCGACTTCATCACACAAGGCATGAGCCTTGATCAATGGCAGCTCGCCAGGCAGCTCCAGATGCAGCTGCACGAACCAGCGTGTGCCGGAGACGCGGGTACGCAGGTCATGGCAGCCGACCACGCCTGGTACGTCACAGGCCAGCTGGTGCATGTGCTCGCTGACTTCCGGCGGCAGCTCGGTATCCATCAGGACCGCGCCGGCTTCGCGAACGATGCTCAGCGCACTCCAGAAGATGTACACCGCGATAACGATGCCGAAGATGGCGTCCAGGCGATCCCAGCCGTAGCCGGCGAGCACCAGCGCTACGAGGATGCTGCTGTTGAGCAGCAGGTCGGACCGATAATGCAGCGAATCCGCGCGGATTGCCGTCGAGCCGGTTTCGCGCACTACACGGCGCTGATACATCAACAGCGCCACGGTCAGGGCCAGCGACAACAGCATCACCGCGATGCCCAGAATTGGCGCACCCAGCGGCTGGGGATGCAGCATGCGGTCGACGCCCTGGACGCAGACGAGGATCGCACTGACCGAGATGAAAGCGCCCTGGCCGAGGCCGGCCAGAGCTTCGGCCTTGCCGTGACCGTAGCGATGATCATCATCGGCAGGGCGTAGCGAGTAGTGCACCGCCAACAGATTGAGCAGCGAGGCGGCGCCATCCAGTAGCGAGTCGGTGAGGCCGGCCAGCAGGCTGACCGAACCGCTCAGCCACCAGGCCAAGGCCTTGCTGGCCGCGAGCGTCAGCGCGACGGCCAGCGCGAGCCGCGTAGCACGGCGCATCAGCCGCGCATGTTCGGCGCTGACGCCCTTGCCTCGCTCGCTCGGCCTCTGCATCAGGCGGCCGGGCGCAGTCCGAACGCGGCGAGCTGCTCGATGTTGCCGCTGTGCTGGATCAGACGTGGATCATTCAGCGGCAGGCTGCGGCCGGTTTCCTGTTCGATGATCGCCTTGAGTTTGGCCTGGTCGATCACGCCGTCGGCACCGATGGCTTCCTGAAGCTTTTCCGGGGCCATGGAGTATTCATCGTCGGGCAGATAGATGGCGCCGGTGGCAAAGTCGATGCCGAAGGCGATCAGACCGGGAATTACGTAGAACAGCAGGCCGACGGCATTGGCGACCGCGATGGCCGGGTCGATCCTGCCGTCGATCTGGCCGCGGCGATCAGGGTAGAACAGCGTGCCGCAGGCAGCCAGTTGAGTGAACAGGGAAACGGCCAGCACGCCGCCGATGACACGGGAACGAGTACGCATAACGACCTCCAGGGAAAATGGCGCAACTATACAAGGGCTGCGTTGCTAATTGCCTGATATCAGACAGGTCGGATGCCCTGCTGTTCGGGCATATGACCGCTTGAGGCTGTAAGGCTCGAGGCTGGACGAAAAAGCAGCTCCATGTTGCTTGCCGTTCAGTTCGTAGGGTGAAGGTGCTTCATCCATCCACCATGTGGGGCTCCGGTGGATGAAAAAAGCGTCATCCACCCTACGATCTCTTCGTCCAGCCTCCAGCGTTTTGTCGACTTTCCCTATAATGCCGCGCTCAAACCCGGAGGCCCCAGTTGCTCCTACCCATCGACGAAGCCCTGCCGGCCTTGTGCCAGGTTCTGCGTGAGCGTGACGAAGCGGTGCTCGAAGCCCCACCTGGTGCCGGCAAGACCACTCGCGTTCCGTTGGTTTTGCTGGGTGAACCGTGGCTGGACGGGCAAGTCATTCTGATGCTCGAACCGCGGCGTCTGGCGGCACGCGCGGCGGCCGAGCGCCTGGCCAGCGAGTTGGGTGAGAAGGTCGGCGAAACTGTCGGCTACCGCATCCGCCTGGACAGCAAGGTTGGGCCGAACACCCGTATCGAGGTGGTCACCGAGGGCATTCTCGCGCGCCGCTTGCAGGACGATCCGGCGCTGGAAGGCGTTGGGCTGGTGATCTTCGATGAATTCCACGAGCGCAGCCTGGATGCCGATCTGGCCCTGGCGCTGACGCTCAACGCCCGCGTGTTACTGCGCGATGAGCCGCTCAAGCTGCTGCTGATGTCCGCCACGCTGGAGGGCGCACGGCTGTCCAGCCTGCTAGACGACGCACCGGTGGTGCGCAGCGAGGGGCGCATGTATCCGGTCGCCCAGCGTTGGGGGCGGCCGTTCCAGTCCGCCGAGCGCATCGAGCCGAGAGTGGTGCAAGCGGTCTTGCAGGCGCTGGATGAAGAATCCGGCAGTGTGTTGGTCTTCCTACCGGGGCAGGCCGAAATTCGCCGCGTGAACGACGCGTTGGCCGAACAGCTGGCGGATCGAAGCGAGGTGATGCTGTGCCCGTTGCATGGCGAACTGGAGCTGGCTGCCCAGCGTGCCGCCATCGAACCGGCGCCTGCCGGTAAGCGCAAAGTGGTGCTGGCAACCAACATCGCCGAGACCAGCCTGACCATCGAAGGCGTGCGGGTGGTGGTCGATGCCGGATTGGCGCGGGTGCCTCGTTTCGATCCCGGCAGTGGCATGACCCGCCTGGATACTCGCCGTATCTCGCGCGCCTCGGCAACTCAGCGGGCGGGTCGTGCCGGACGTCTGGAGCCAGGTGCCTGCTACCGGTTGTGGTCGGAGGATCAGCATGCGCAGCTGGCCGCTTATGGCGAAGCGGAAATCCTCCAGGCCGATCTTGCCGGTGTGGCGCTGCAGCTGGCGCGCTGGGGCGTCGAGCCGGATGAACTCGCCTGGCTGGATGCACCACCTGCTGCTGCTTATGGGCAGGCGCAGGACCTCCTGCAGCGTCTCGGGGCACTCAGCCGTAACACCCGTGGCGGTTGGCAGCTGACCGCTCATGGCCAGGCCATGGCCGAGCTGCCGGCGCATCCGCGGATTGCTCATCTTCTACTGCGTGGGCAAGCGCTGGGCCTCGCACCGCTGGCGGCCGATCTCGCCGCATTGCTGGTGGAGCGCGATATCCAGCGCGGCGGGGGCACTGATATCTCCACCCGCCTCGGGCTGCTCGACGGCAGCGCCGGGCGACATGCCGGTGCTCAGCGGGTGCGTCAGCTGGCGAGGCAGTTTCGTGGTCTGCTGCGCGGCCCGACGATTGCCGCACCGGCCAATGCTTCGGATCATCGTTGGCACGGCGCGCTGCTGGCGTTCGCCTATCCTGATCGGATCGCTCGACAGCGGCGTGAGGGCGGTGGCGAGTACCGCCTGTCCAATGGCCGGGCGGCCGTGTTCGGTGAACCGGATGCATTGATGAAGGAGTCTTGGCTGGTGATCGCCGAACTGGGCAGTCGCCAGGGCCAGCGCGAGGAGCGCATCTACCGCGCCGCGGCGCTGGATCCAACATTGTTCGACGACGTGCTGGCCGAGCAGATCAGCCAACGCGACGAGCTGGAGTGGGACGAGCGCGAAGGCGTGCTGCGTGCCGAACGGCAGCGGCGCGTCGGTGAACTGGTGCTCAGCCGCGAGCCCTTGCCGGGGCTGGATGACGAAGCGCGTGGCCGCGCCCTGCTTGGATTGGTCCGTCGCAAGGGGCTGGAACTCCTGCCCTGGACACCCGAGCTGCGTCAATGGCAGGCGCGCATCGCCTTGCTTCGGCAGATCGATCTGGATACCAGCACTGCCAGCCAATGGCCGGACGTCAGCGACGCCGCGTTGCTCGAGCGTCTGGAAGATTGGCTGCTGCCCTATCTGGGCAAGGTTTCACGGCTGGCCCACTTCGCGCAGCTGGACTTGAAAAGCATGCTGGCGACGCTGCTGCCTTGGCCGTTGCCGCAGCGGCTCGACGAGCTGGCGCCGGTCGCCATCGCCGTGCCTTCGGGCTCGCGGGTTCGGCTCGATTACAGCGAGTCGCCGCCGGTTTTGGCGGTGCGTTTGCAAGAGCTGTTCGGGCTGGCCGACACGCCGCGCATCGCCGGTGGTCGGCAGGCGGTGAAGCTGCACCTGCTTTCACCGGCACGCCGCCCGGTACAGGTGACCCAGGACTTGGCGAGCTTCTGGGCCAACACCTACAGTGACGTGAAGAAAGATCTGAAAGGCCGCTACCCCAAACATTACTGGCCGGATGATCCGTTGGTCGCCGAGCCCACCGCACGGGCCAAGCCGCGCGGTACCTGAAAAGCAGCCATAAGCGGCAAGCCAGCCCGGCGCCTACATTGATTAGCTTGCAGCCGCTTTATTCCCCCGGCAGGCTCAGGTCTTCGCCTGCCGCGGCCATTTCGGCGTAGGCGCGGTCCAGCGCGTCAAGCACGGTCTGGCTGTCGGTCAACCGCCGCGACGCGATGAAGCGAATCGGCAGGTGATGGATAGTCACGTGGGGAAGCGCCTGCATGCCGAGGCGCTGTATCGCCTGGCTCACCGGAATTTGATAATCGAGCAAATAGTCAGCGCGACGGTGCTGCAGCATTTCCAGCGCGGAGGCGTGGCTGCTGGTGCGGTGCAGGCGAATGCCCAGCTTCGGATCTCGCAGCATTTGATTCACCTCCGGCCAGTAGTTGTAGCCGCCAATGATGATGACGCCGCGTCCAGCGAGGCTGTTCGGCACCTGAGGCGGTGGGGTGTCAGATCGGTGGTAGAGATTGAGGCTGATCTGCGCGAGGGTTTCGTGACCTTCGAGCGTATCGGCAAGCAGCTCCGGTTTCCCTGGTGCACCGGGCCATACATCGACGGAGCCGTCCTTCAGGGCTGCATACAGGCGTGCGCTCGGTAATCCACGAAACCGCGCCTGATAGCCGGCATGTTCGAGTACGCGACGGGTGAGGTCCACGACCGGCCCCTGCGGTCGGCCCTGTGCATCGCTATAGATGGCCGGCGGGAAGTCGTAGTAGCCAACGGTCAGGGTTCGCGACGGTTCAGTCTCGGACGCGGCGAAGCAAGGTCCGGCCAGAACCGCCGCAAACGACATCCAGAGTAAAGGCTTCAAGGTAATTCACTGCCCCTTGTGGTTTGCGCGTCGGCAAGCATGGTCGCCGGGCGCTTTGCTGTCTAGAACGAAGGGTCGCCCAAACGCGGCCGCGGATCAACGCCAGCCGACTATGCTTGAACCATGAGCGGCACCACGACCGACAGGCTGTGGGTGTCTCGAGCAGCCTCGGATGGAGTGGTTCATGTATCGCAAGGTATTCACCAACAAGGTGTTCGATCGCAAGGTCGTGCTGATCACAGGTGGCTGCGCTGGGATCGGCCGCGCCCTGGCCGAGCGGATGGCTCAGGGTGGCGCGCGGCTGGTGATCTTCGATCTCGATCAGAACGCACTGGATGGCTTGGTGCAGCATCTGACCGACCACCATAACGCCGACGCGCTGGGGCTGCGTTGCGATGTGTCGGACGTGACCGCCGTGCAGCAGGCGGTGGCGTTGGTGGTCGAGCGCTTCGGTGGCATCGACGTGCTGATCAACAATGCGGGTATCACGCACCGCAGCCGTGTTGCCGACACCCAATTGGCTGTGTTCGAGCGGATCATGGCGGTGAATTTCTACGGCGCCCTGCATTGCACCCAGGCCGCGCTGCCAAGCCTGCTGGCGCGGCGTGGGCAAATCATCGTGCTCAGTTCGCTTTCACAATACGCGCCGGTACCCGACCGCAGCGCCTACAACGCCAGCAAGCACGCCCTGCATGGCCTATTCGAAACCCTGCGTACCGAGCTGACGGATACCGGCGTGAACGTGATGCTGGTCTGTCCGGGTTACACCGCTACCGATCTGCGCAAGAACGTGCTGATCGGTGACGGTTCCACTTCGCCGCAACCGGCATTGGCGCTGGGCCGCGTGGCGTCGCCGCAGGATGTCGCCGAGGCTATCTATCAAGGCGCGCTGAAGAGGCGCCGGCTGCTTGTGTTATCCAATATCGGCTGGCGCGCGCGGTTGGTGGCGCGCTGGTTTCCACGATTGTTCGAACATCTGCTGCTGCCGCGCCTGGCCGGTGCGAGGGCCTCCCAGGGCGCCAGTTAGTTTTTCGAGGCAAAGAGCACCAGCGTAGGGTCGCGATACTGCTCGCCTGACTGCTGGAACAGCGCGCGTCCCAAGTGTCCTCGGTATCACCCAGAATCGCCTGGACGAAGGCCTCCCGAGAATCTGCATCGGGTCCTGTCCCGATATCAGCCCGATCATCACCGCATGTTCGGGAGCTTCTGCCAGCCATTGCTCAATGGTTAAGACCCGTCCTGCGTTCAGCTCATCTTGCTCAGTTCGCCGGGTAATCGGCCAGTATCGATTCCTCGCCCTGTTTGTTCAGCCCGATCACCTTGTAGGCATCTTTCCGATCGCCCATTTCCATACCCGGTGAGCCCATGGGCATACCCGGCACTGCCGCGCCGATCAGGTCCGGTTGTGCGCGCAGCTTGAGAATGTCGGCCGCGGGTACGTGCCCTTCGACGAACTTTCCATCGATCACGCCGGTGTGGCAGGAGCCCAGCCGGTGCGGTACACCGAGACGACTCTTGACCGCCGCCATGTCGGCCTCGACGTGATCGGTCACGGCAAAACCGTTTTCTTCCAAGTGTTTGATCCACGAGGTGCAGCAGCCACAGTTGGCGTCACGATGAACATCGATGGCGATCGGTTCGGCAGCTTGGGCGAGGCTGGCAAAAAGGGTGGCGGCGAGCAGTAAGTGGCGCATGGGAAGTCCTCCGACGAAACAGTGCGCAGAGTACCGCCAGGTCCGGGTGCAGCCCAAGCATCAGATGTGAGTGAATGTCTCAGCCGACGATGGGTGCGGCTGCGGTGTGTTTGGCGAACCAACGCGAGCTGTTTCGGTCGGATAACCATCGTGTTGCGGAGCCGCTATCAGGAGAGTTTTCGATGCGTTTTGCCCGTTTCGTTCTGATTGTTCAAGCCGTGATCATGATCGGTTTCAGCCTCGCCTACTGGCTGCGCCCTTATGAGATGGCCAATCTGAACGGGATGCTGCTGATGGAGACCGCCTCGGTCAGCCATATGCGCGTCTATTACGGTGGGTTGCAGCTGGGCTTGGCGCTGTTTCTGCTTTGGGCGATGCAGCTCCCGGAGCGTGCCAAAGCGGCCCTGGTGATGCTGGTGATCACCATGCTCGCACTGGTTGCCGGGCGGCTCGGGTCGTTGTGGCTCGATGGCGGTGAGCTGATCGGTTTCGATCTTGCCTCGTTGGTCTACCGAGTGTTCGCCGCGCTGCTGGCGGCGGCTGCGCTGGTCATGCTTCGCGAGCGTCCGACGGCCGAGCCAGAAGCTGAGCCTCAACCCAAACGGACCCGCATGGACGATGACCCGCCCAGGCCATTTCGTGTGGGCGATGGGGCTACGGAGCTATCGACTCCTGAAGCCGATCAGGGGCCGGAGCCCTTCCGCCGCGGTGATCCGCTCCATACGGCCACCGAGACGCGCGGGACATGACATCGCGATAACAATGACGGCAAGCCGGGCAGATTTCTTCAGTCCGCAGCGCCATTGCCCGTCGTGAATTCCAGCCCCGGCTAGACCCGATTCCCCTCCATGTCGGTTGGGCTTCAGCCTCAAGGCAGACTTAAGCCTGGCCGTCGCCGGCAACTCAGCGTTGACGCAACATTTTTTTCACATCTGCTTGGTTATGTTCCCCACGTTCATCAGCGCCCGCTCAGCCAATAGGCGACCGAGGCGGCACCCAGCACCCAGACCAGCATTACCGCTGCTGCCCCGGCCGGGCTGGCCGGGCGGGCGTCGTGCCGCTGCTCCCAGGCGAGCGCCTGGGCGCGGCAAGCGGTGAGGATGTCGGCGGGCATCAGGCGCACGGCCAGCCAAATTCCGAGTGGCAACAGGATCAGGTCGTCGAGATAGCCCAATAGCGGGATGAAGTCCGGGATCAGATCGATCGGGCTCAACGCGTAGGCCACGATGGTGAGCACAAGCACTCGTAGCCACCAGGGCGTATCCGGGTGGCGGGTACAGAACCAGAGCGTCATGACGTCACGTTTAAGCGTGCGTGCCCAGCCTTGCAGGCGGGACTTGAAGCGGGACAGACCTGACACCGGATGATCCTTGAGATGAAAGCCACTGGCCGCGCCAGCGATAAGGAAAGCACCGCGATGATGCAGATAAACCCTCACCCCACGCAACGCATGACCACGTTGCGCAATGGCCGCTATCGACTATTCGGTCTGGCTGCATTGTTGGCCGCTGGTCTGGCGACCACTGTGGCGCTGCACTGGAACGAGCGCCTTTATTTTTATCTGACCAGCGAGGTGAATGGCAGCGGCGATAACGCAGCGAATCGCTGGTTGCCCGATTACGGTGTGATGATCGACGCCAAGCCGATCGAGGGCATTCGCAAAAACCTTTCGGCAATCACCTATGACGCCGATCTCGACCGCCTGCTGGCCGTGGTCAACGGCGGGCCTACTGAGCTGGTGACGCTGAGCAAGACCGGCGAGCTGCTCGAGCGCTACCCATTGCAGGGCTTCGGCGATGTCGAGGGCTTGGCCTACATGGGCAACGGCCGAGTCGCGGTGTCGGACGAGCGTGCGCAACAGGTGAGCATCTTTCAGTTACCGGCGTTGCCGCGGTCGATTGATATATCCGAGGCGCAGTTCTTTTCTCTGGGGATCAATCTCAACGGCAACAAGGGCTTCGAGGGCTTGACGTATGACGCGGCTGGGGACCGTCTGTTCATTGTCAAAGAGCGCGACCCGCGTCAGCTCTACGAGGTCCGTGGCGTCGCAGCGAGCCTGGAGGGACGACTGCAATTGGTGATTCACGACCGCAGCGCCTGGATCGCCGATCAGGTGTTCGCCACTGATTTATCGGATATCAATTTCGATGCTGAAACCGGTCATCTGATCCTCCTCAGTGACGAGTCGAAGTTGCTGATGGAACTCAGCGACACGGGCCGCATGCTTAGCTATCGCAACCTCAACGGCTTCTTTAGCGATCTGCGCCGAACCGCGCCGCAACCCGAGGGCGTGGCCGTCGACAACGACGGGACGCTCTACGTGGTCAGCGAGCCCAACCTGTTCTACAGCTTTCGCCGTCAGGGCAGCTAACCGCACCCTTTGGCGTTTCACGTTTCATTCACATCGGTTTGACGAAACCCCGACAGCAGCCTGTACAGACTTGATGGTACCGCCGCAGCAGCCCTTGCGTCGCTGCGGGTCCGTCTCCTCTGTGTTCAGGTGAACCGATGATTGCGCACGTCCTGCTTCCTGCCCAAGCCACCAGTCGGCGCAGCAAACTGCCGCATCGTCGCTCGATGTTGCTGGTGGTGCTGCTCGCTGGCCTGTCCCTGGCCGGCTGCCAGAGTTCCGGCCAACGGCTGCTCGCCGAAGGCTACCCGCCGGAGTATGCCGATGGTTTCGAGGCTGGCTGTGGCAGCGGTCGCCAGGCCGCAGGTGCGCTGGCTGAGTTTCGCAAGGATGTGCCGCGCTACCTGAGCCAGCCGCTGTATGCCGAGGGCTGGAACGACGGCTATCGCCAATGCCAGGCGACGCAGGAAGCCAGTGGCGGGCTCTCTGCCTGGCGCTCCAACGCGCTGGAGCGCCAGCGTGATCGTGAATGGCGGCATCACGTCGACCAGGCCAAGGCCCAAGCGTTCCGCCGGAAACCTTGAGGCGGCTATAGCGCCGGGTCGATTGCGCTCAGGTCGTTTGCAACGGCTTCGCTGGGCAGGCGATAGAGCACAAGGCGGTAGCAAAATAGGCAGATCATCCAGTCGAACAGCATCGTCCAGATGTTGTGCGACAGAAAGTGCGCGCCCTGCATCACTCGGCTGACGGAAAACAGCAGGCCCAATCCCAGCGCAAGACCCAATCCGTACCGCGCCGCACGGGGATGCCGGTCCCGCAGAAAGAAAAACAGCGCGAACAGCGAAAAGCCTGCCGAGGCATGACCGCCAGGCCAGCAGCGGCCTGGTTTGAGCGTCGGTGCACGTGGGCTCAACAGCGGCGTATAGGTTTCGTTGCCGCCGAACTCGGTGAGGCTCCAGGGGCAATGCACACCGGTCAGCGCTTTTAGCGGTGTGACGATGGCAGTCGACAACCCGAGCGCCAGCACCAGATAGCCCAGCCGCCGTCGCCAAGCGGCAAGACGGGTCGGCAGCAGGCTGAGCATGAAGCCGGCAATCGCCAGTAGGCCAATGGCGATCACCGCCTGTTTCGCTCGGTCGTGTAACACGTCTTCGAGGAGCCAGCTGTGTTTGCCCGCGAAGCCGTCCTGCGCGCTGTAGAACCAGTTGGAAATGGCGAAATCGAGGCCGCTCGGGTCAGTGACCAGCAGCAGGGCCATGATCAGCACCGGAAGGCCGAACCAGAGACTGAAGCTGAAGGGTCGGGACGTCGTTGTGTACGTGGCTGGGGTCATGTTGGGCTCAATCGATGGCCCCGTTTACACGGGGCGGAAGGGTCTCAGCGCTGGCTGAGGCGGGTGCCGGAAGGCGATGTGGGCAGCCAGCTCAGCAGCGCATGGACATAGTCATGGCTGGCACCCTGGTAATAGGCGATATCGCGCGCGACCAGGCTATCGTCCGGCGTCGTCTGGGATTCTCGGCTGATTTGAAGTGCATCGTCGTGGCGACGCACCACCCGGCGAGGGCTGAGAATCGCCAAGTCTTTGCCGTCGAAAAGCCCCAGGTGTTGGTAGTTGCCAATCAGAGCCCGGCCTGGCTGGGCATCGTCGCGCAGGATGTTGCGACCGAAGAAGGTCGAGACGTAGTCCAGGTTGAGCAGGCCGAGCAGCGTCGGTGCGATGTCGATTTGGCTGGCGACCGTCGATACTTCGCGCGGTGCGATGAGCTTCGGCGCATAGACGAACAGTGGAATGTGATAGTTGGCCACCGGCAGATCCTGCGAGCCTGCGCTGCCGGCGGTGTGGTCGGCGACGAAGATGAAAAGTGTCTCGTCGAACCAGGGTTTGCCGCGGGCGTCGCGCAGGAACTCGCCGATCGCATGATCGGTGTACTTCACCGCGCCTTCCCGGCCATCACCCGATGGAATATCGATGCGGTCCTCGGGGTAGGTATACGGCCGATGGTTGGATGTAGTCATCAGCTGCAGGAAGAAGGGTTTGCCGGCCGCATGGTCGGCATCCGCCTCCTTGATCGCCAGGCGATAAAGATCTTCGTCGGCCATGCCCCAGGCGTTCTTGAAATGAATGTCCGCTTCGTCAGCGCTGCTCTGGTCGACGACGCGATAGCCGTTGCCACTGAAAAAAGCGCTCATGTTGTCGAAGTAGCCCCGTCCGCCATACAGGAACGCGCTATCGTAGCCTTGTGCCGTGAGCTGCTGGCCGAGGCTGGCGAAGCCGCTTTCACGGCCGATTCGCTTGACGATCGAGCGCCCTGGAGTGGGTGGCACGGACAATGTGATGGCTTCCAGGCCGCGGTCGGTGCGTGTCCCGGTGGCGTAGAAGTTGTTGAAGAACAGGCTCTGACGGCGTAACGCGTCGAGGTTCGGCGTCAACCCGCGCGTGTCACCGAAGCTGCCCAGGTATTTGGCGCTAAGGCTTTCGATGGTGACGAGCACCACGTTGAGTGTCTTCGGTTGTCCCGGGTTATCGATTACACGGCGAATATCCAATGGATCGCTGCCGATGAACCGTGCGTTGGGTTCGCTGATTTCACGACGCAGCTGCTCGGCCACTTCGATCTCCGGCAGGGTGGCATAGAACTGTTGGTAGTCGAGTTCATTGTTGCGAAAGGCCGCGAAGAACTGGAACGGACCATTGCTCGCCAGTTCACGCTGATAGGCATTGCCGCCGGAGCTGCGAGGAAAGTCTTGACCGACAGTCAGCGCTACGCCAAATGCCAGGCCCGTCAGGCTGGCAATTGCAGCCATGCGCCCGCGCCATGGCAGCAGGGGCGCGTCGAGGGCGTGGCGCAGGGGGCGCTGCAGCGCGGCGACGACGAGCAGTGTCAGAAGCGCCAACAACGCCAGCAATGGATAGATCGGATAGGACTCGAGAATGTTGTTAACGACCTCATCGGAATAGACCAGGTAATCCACGGCGATGAAGTTGAAGCGCACCCCGAACTCGTCCCAGAACAACCATTCGGCCACCGCGGTGAACAGCATGGCGTAGAGGCTGATAGCCAATAACAGCTGCAGCCAGGCCCGATGCCAAGGTTTATTCCAGAGGCGCTCGGGACAGAGCAGGAGGTACATGCCAAGTGGTACGGCGGCAAACGCCAGGTAGGCAAGATCGTAGAGCAGCCCCACGCCATAAACGGTCAATAGCCCGCTGGCGCTGGTTCCGGCTTCCTGCCAATGATTGACCAGCAATGCCGTGCGGGTGAGCAGAAAGGCCACCAGCCAGAGGCCGAGTAGCAATGAGAGGTAACGGAGCTGAGCATGGCGGAGCGTTGGCATCGTATGATTCCGAAAGGGGAAAACGTGCCGAAGTCTGTCGACGTACCCGTGAGCCCTTCGTCAAGAAGCTGTGAAAAAAACGTCATTTGTTCCTGCGAGCGAGCCGCCATGCGCATTCTGGTCATCGAAGACAACCGAGACATCCTTGCCAACGTGCTGGATTACCTCGAACTCAAGGGCTACGTGGTCGACTGCGCCCAGGACGGGCTGAGTGGGCTGCACCTGGCCGCGACCAGTCACTACGATCTGATCGTGCTGGACATCATGCTGCCGGGCATCGACGGTTTGCAGGTGTGCAAGCGCCTTCGTGAAGACGCCCGGCGCGATACGCCAATCATCATGCTGACGGCGCGCGACGCGCTCGATGATCGCTTGCAGGGGCTCGGCGTCGGCGCCGACGATTATCTGGTCAAGCCGTTCGCGCTGTCTGAGCTGGTCGCGCGCATCGAAGCCGTGCTGCGGCGCAGCCAGGGCTCACGCAAAAATGAACTACAGGTCGGCGATCTGCATTACAACCTCGATACGTTGCAGGCCACTCGCGGCGGCCAGCCGTTGCGGCTGAACCCCATCGGCCACAAGCTGTTGAAGATCATGATGCAAAAGAGCCCAGCGGTGGTACGCCGCGAGCAGCTGGAAGAAGCGCTATGGGGCGACGATATCCCCGACAGTGACAGCCTGCGCAGTCATATTCACCAGTTGCGCCAAGTGCTCGACAAACCCTTCGCCGCGCCGCTGCTGCACACCGTGCATGGCGTCGGCTTCCGCCTGGCGGAGATGACCCATGCTGGCTAAACAGCCCTTCGCGCGGCGCATCGTCATTGCCTTTACATTGATGGCTCTTGCGGTGAGCGGCATGTTCTCCCTCGGCATCGTCGCCGTGGTGCATTCCATCGAGGAGCACTTGGTAATCGAGGAGTTGGACCGCGAGCTGGATATCGTACTTTACGAGGACCTTCGCCAGGGCATTACGCCGCGTCTGGATTCAAGTACTACGTTCTATGCCTCGAACATGCCTCAGTACGCTGTGCCTGAAGAACTGGCGAAGTTGGCTGAAGGTTTCACCGAGCTGGTCAGGGGCGATGAGGCGTATTACGTGTATGTCCGCGAAATCGCTGGCGAGCGCTATCTATTGGTGCGGGAGCAGCATGCGTTCGAGGCCCGTGAAAATGCACTGTTCAATGTGGTGCTCGCAGGTTTTCTGCTCAGCGTTGCCGGCGCCTGGGTGCTTGGCCGGCTGATGGCTCGCACGGTGATGGCGCCGGTAACGCGACTGGCCCAACAGGTGCGCCATCGCGATCAATTGCATCCGTTGGCGCCACCGCTGGCGCTGCAGTATCCCGACGACGAGGTGGGCCATCTGGCTGCGGCCTTCGACAGCACCCTTGGTCAGCTGCGTCAAACCCTGGAGCGCGAGCGGCTGTTCACCGCCGATGTCAGCCACGAGCTGCGCACACCGCTGATGGTCATTCTCGGTGCTTGCGAATTGCTCGATCAGGCCGAGCTGCCGGACAAGTCCGGCACCCAGGCGCAGCGCATCGAACGTGCTGCAAAGGAGATGCACGAGTTGGTGCAGACCTTTCTGATGCTCGCGCGCGCCCGGCCGGAACAGACAGCGCTGGGCGGCAGCGCCAGCCTGGCCAGCGTCGCTGAGGAGCAGGCCGAACGCTGGGGACCGCTGATGCGCGACAAAGGGCTGAGTTTCGAGGTGATCGCGGAAGGCGAAAGCGCGGGCGAATACAACCACACGCTGTTGAGCACGGTGATGTCCAACCTGTTGCGCAATGCCCTGCACTACACCGAAAGCGGCACGGTATGCCTGATTCTCGAACGCACCGGGTTTCGCGTCGAAGACACCGGCGTCGGCATCCCGCTGGATCAGCAACAACTCATGTTTCAACCATTCGTGCGCGGCGCCGAGGTACGCGGTGAGGGGCTCGGACTGGGCCTGTCACTGGTCAAGCGGATCTGCGTGCATCAGAGCTGGGAAGTCGGCGTGCGGCAACGCGAACCCCAGGGCAGTTGCTTCCGGGTACGGCTGAATGGCGATCCTTGACGTTTTTTTCACATCCTTTTGACAGAGCCTTGATCCCGGCCTCGCTAATTTGGCGTTCTGCTTCTAATCGGAACGCCCGCCATGACGAGATCGAGCCCCATCGAACTGGAGTTCTCGCGCAAATACGACCGCGAGCACGCCCATCAATACCTGCAAAAACACCAGGACGGTCTCGCGCGACGCCTGTCGCACTGGCGTGACGAGCAACTGGCGCGGCGCGCGCTGAAACTTGCCGGCGACCCCGATCTGGTGCTCGACCTGCCTTGCGGCGCCGGGCGTTTCTGGCCGCTGCTGGCCGAACACCCGAGCCGGATGATCTTCGCTGCGGACAATTCCGCCGACATGCTGGCGATCGCCCAGGCCGCGCAGCCGCTGGACGTGGTCAATCGGGTGGAAACCTTCCAGACCTCGGCGTTCGCCATCGACATGGGCAATAACGCTGTCGACAGCATCTTCTGTATGCGTCTGCTGCATCACATTGCCGATCCGGTCCATCGTCTGGCCATGCTGCGTGAGTTTCATCGGGTCAGCCGCGACACGGTGATTCTGTCGCTGTGGGTGGACGGTAACTACAAGGCCTGGAAACGCAAGCGCCTGGAGCGTCGTCGCCCGGCCAAGGTCAATCAGAACCGCTTCGTCGTGCAGCGCTCGGTGGTCGAGGCCGAGTTTCGTCAGGCCGGCTTCGACATCGTCGGACACAGCGACTTCCTTCCCGGCTACGCGATGTGGCGGGTCTATGTGTTGCGCAAAAGGGGCTGAGCATGGCCGGACAGATCGTTCTATCGAGCCACAGCCAAGTCAGCGACACGTTTCAGCGTTGGTGGAACACTCAGGGCGAATGGGTCGAGCCGCCCAATCTTCGCCGCGACGGTGAAAGTGGCGTGCAGCTTCTGCGGCCCCGCGACCGTTCGAAGCCTGTGCTCTATTGCAAGCGTCAGGTCGGACATCTGTATCGCTCGTTTCGGCATCCCTTCGGCCGGCCCACGGTGTTACGTGAGCAGGGCGCGCTGAGCGCATTCGAGCGCCTCGGGGTGCGCGTGCCGGAGCTGGTCTACTGCGGCGCCAGCCGAGAAGGCGGCCGCTGGCAGGCGCTGCTGGTCACCAAAGCCTTGCAGGGCTTCGTCAGTCTCGATGCATGGTATCGAGACGGCGCACAGCGGCAATACGGCGATGCCGTGCACGGGCAAATGCTGCAGCAGCTCGCTCTTACCCTTAGCCGCGTGCACCGCGACCGTTGGCAGCACGGTTGCTGCTACCCCAAGCACATCTTCATTCGGGTGAGCGATGACGGCGCCAGCGTCGAGATCGCATTGCTGGATCTGGAAAAGAGCCGACGTCGCTTGCTCCGTAGCGCGGCCTCTGCGCATGACCTGCGCCAGCTGCACCGTCACCGCGACGAGATGCCGCTTAGCGATCTTCAGCTGTTCAGGGAAGCCTATGACGCTGCCTTCGCCGATGGCGGGGAGCGCGGAAATGGACGCTGAAAATCTGGTGCCGGTCGTCGCTGATGCGCAGGCGCTGAAAGGCCGCCGGGGAATGCGGCGGATCATGCTTGCCGGCGGCTATTCGCTGGCCGGCCTGAAAGCTGCCTACGCGGGCGAAGCTGCCTTCCGCCAAGTGGCGCTGCTCGCGGTGCTGCTGATCCCGCTGGCTTTCGTCGTCGATGTCAGCCGGGCCGAGCGGGCGATTCTGATCGCCGTCGCGTTGCTGGCGCCAATCATCGAACTGATCAACTCGGCCATCGAGGCCACTGTCGATCGCATCTCCCTCGAGTTGCACCCGCTATCCAAGCGAGCCAAGGACATGGGCAGCGCCGCGCAATTGCTGGCGCTGAGCCTGATCGCCGTGGTCTGGGCGGTAATCCTTCTGTAACCCTCCCGGCCGACAAGGACCTTTTGCATGAACACCAACACGCGCGCCTTCGGCCGCAAACTCGGGGCGGGCGGGCTGGCCGAACACCTCTATTTCACCCTCGCCAGCGCCCTGACGCTGCTATTGATGTTTACCCTGCTGCGTCTGGGCCTGCTGCTGTTCAACCATGAATTGATCGGAACGGCGTCGGTCGCCAACCTCGCCGAGGCCTTCGTGAATGGCGTGCGCTTCGATTCGCGCGTCGTGGTGTGCATCCTCGTGCCGCTGCTGCTAGCGCCGTTCAGTCTGCGTGCAATGGCGGCACGGCGGCTGCTGCGCTACTGGCTTACGGTTTGCGCTAGCGTGGCGATCCTGGCTGGGCTGATCGAGCTGAACTTCTATCAGGAGTTTCATCAACGGCTGAACGGCCTGGTGTTCCAGTATCTGCAGGAAGATCCGATCACCGTGCTGAGCATGCTTTGGCACGGTTTTCCGGTGCTGCGATTGCTGGCGGCCTGGGGCGTGCTGAGTATCTTGATGTTCGCGCTGTTCGGCCGTTTGGAGCGCCTGACTCGGCGCGCTGGGACGTCACCGAACGGTGGTTCACGCCAGCCCGCCGGCTCCGGCTGGGCTGCACGTGGGGCGGTGGTCTTCGTGCTGGTGCTGGTGTCCGTGGTGGCGGCGCGCGGTACGCTGCGTCAGGGTCCGCCGCTGCGCTGGGGCGATGCCTTCACGACCGACTCGATGTTCGCCAACCAGCTCGGTCTGAATGGCAGCCTGACGCTCTACAACGCGGCCAAGAGTCGGCTGTCCAGCCATCGCGACAACGTCTGGAAGCCGACCCTGGCGGCCGGGCAGGCTAGAGACATCACTCGTCAGCTGCTGCTGACCGACTACGATCGGCTGGTGGACACCGAGACCGCCGCGGTGCGGCGCGATTATCGGCCACCGGCGACTGGCACCCTGCCGGTGCGCAACGTGGTGGTGATCCTGATGGAAAGCTTTGCCGGCCGTTTCGTAGGTGCCCTTGGCAGCCAGGACGGCATCACGCCGAACTTCGATCGGCTGGCGGAACAGGGCTTATTGTTCAGCCGCTTCTTCTCCAATGGCACCCACACCCATCAGGGCATGTTTGCCAGCATGGCGTGCTTCCCCAATCTGCCGGGCTTCGAGTACCTGATGCAGACGCCCGAAGGCGGGCAGCGTTTCTCCGGGCTGCCGCAGTTGCTCAGTGCGCGGGCGTTCAATGATGTCTACGTCTACAACGGCGATTTCGCCTGGGACAACCAATCCGGATTCTTCGGCAACCAGGGCATGACCCGCTTCATCGGCCGCAACGATTACGTCGACCCGGTGGTGGATGATCCGACCTGGGGCGTCTCCGATCAGGACATGTTCGACCGGGCCGTCGATGAACTGAATCAACTGAACCATGGCGAGCCGTTCTATGCGCTGTTGCAGACCTTGTCCAATCACACGCCCTATGCGCTTCCCGACCCGCTGCCGGTCGAGCCGGTCCAGGGTCACGGTTCGCTGGACGCCCATCTGACCGCGATGCGCTATTCGGACTGGGCGCTGGGGCAGTTCTTCGACAAGGCGCGGCAAATGCCTTGGTTCGACGAGACATTGTTCGTGGTGGTCGGCGACCATGGTTTCGGCGCCAACGAACAGCTGACTGAGATGGACCTGTACCGCTTCCATGTGCCGATGCTGATTATCGCGCCCGGCATCGCGAAGACGTTCGGCAGCCGCCGCGATGTGGTTGGCACCCAGGTGGATATCGTGCCGACCATCATGGGACGGCTGGGTGGTGAGGTCCGCCACCAATGCTGGGGCCGCGACCTGCTGGCGCTAGAGGCGAATGATCCGGGCTTCGGCATCATCAAGCCATCGGGCAACGACCAGACCGTGGCGATGGTGCGGGGCGACCGCATTCTGGTGCAGCCAAAGGATCTGGAGCCGCGGCTGTATCGCTACCGGTTCGGTGAACATCCACAGGCGCAAAGGCTGGGGAAGGCGGAGATCGACCCGCTGATGACGCAGCAGCTGCAGGCTTATCTGCAAACCGCAACCGAAAGTCTGCTGGCCAACAGCAGCGGCGATCGCGAGCAAAGCAACGTGGCACCGCGTCCGGTGGCTGCCGCGACGCCAGCGGCCCGGCCGCGGAACGCCGCGGCTAACGGCGCGGCGGCTGGAAGAGCTGATGCATCAAAATTGAATGGCGCCGCGCTCGATACCGTGCTCAGGTAGCGGCGCGAATACGGATCTCGCGATTGACCAGCGCGGCCACCTGGCGGGCCAGGGCTTCGATGGAGAACGGCTTGGTGATCAGCTCCAGACCTTCGCCGATGAAGTTGCCGTTCATCAGCGCGTGCTCGGCGTAGCCGGTCATGAACAACACCTTCAGCTCGGGCTGACGGGTCCGGGCGAGATCCGCCAGCTGCCTGCCGTTCAGCCCAGGCAGGCCGACGTCGGTGACCAGTAGCTCCAACTGCACGCCGGTTTCCAGAACCGCCAGCCCGGTCGGGCCGTCGTGGGCCTGCAAAACCTTGTAGCCCATATCCTGCAGCACGTTCGCCACGACTGAACGTACGGTCGGCTCGTCCTCCACCAGCAGTACGCTACCGCCCCGCAGCGGATGCGGCACCTGTTGTGGCAGCTCGACGACACCCTCAGGCAGCTGCATCGCATGCTGGCGCGGGAGAAATACCGCCACTGAGGTGCCAACGTCGGGCGCGCTCTTGATTTCCGTGTGCCCTTCGGATTGGCGGGCGAAACCGTAAACCATGGACAGCCCAAGACCGGTGCCCTGGCCGATGGGTTTGGTAGTGAAGAAGGGGTCGAACGCACGCGCGATCACGTCCGGCGGCATGCCGCAGCCGGTATCGGTGACGGTCAGGCAGACGTAGTCACCGCCAGCGACCTGCATCTCGTCGGCCGCTTCCTGCGCGCCGAACTGCACGTTGCCGGTCTCGATGGTCAAGGTTCCGCCGTCGGGCATGGCGTCGCGGGCATTGATCGCCAGGTTGAGGATCGAGCTTTCGATCTGGTGCAGATCGCACTGGGTCAGCCAAAGGTCATCGGCCAGCACCTTACGGATACGGATGGTTTCGCCGAGGGTGCGCTGCAGCAGATCGTCTAGCGAATCCACCAGCCGGTTGAGGTCAATGGTTTTCGGGGCGAGCGGTTGTCGGCGCGAGTAGGCCAAAAGCCGATGCGTCAGGCTGGCCGCGCGTTGAGCCGAGTCGATAGCGGCATCGACATGGCGCGGCAGCTCGGTCGTGCGGCCTTGCCCAAGTCGCCGCCTGGCCATTTCCAGCGAGCCCACGATGCCTTGCAGCAGGTTATTGAAATCATGGGCGATGCCACCTGTCAGCTGGCCGATAGCCTCCATCTTTTGCGCCTGGCGCAATACCTCATGAACGTGTTCGAGTTCTGCGGTACGCGCTTCGACACGGGCTTCCAAGGTCTCGTTGAACTGGCGCAGGGCCTCTTCTGCGCGCCGACGCTCGGTGATCTCGCGCTGCGCCGATTCAAGCAGCCGTGCGTTATCGAAGGCGACTGCTGCATGCCCGGCCACACCGACCATCAGCCATTCATGGCGGGCGGTGAAAACAGCGGATTTTTCGTGCCCGAAAAGCAGCGCCCCGAGCACCTCGCCCGTACGCGACACCACTGGAACCGCAAGGTAACTGGTGACAGGCAAATGGCCGTGCGGCATGCCGAAGTGCGGCCCGCTCTTGCCGTAGCGCGGATCCTTAGTGATGTCATCGGAGCGGATGATTTCCGTGCCGGCGAAACTCGGTGCAAAGATTGCCGTCGCGCGTGGCTGGGGGAAACGTGAGAACGCCTCGCGAGGCACGCCGGCTAGCGCATAGAGGGTGTGGGTAACGCCTTCTTCGTTCTGTACGTTGTAAAAGAAGGCGCCGAACTGAGCGCCGGTCAACTCGACCCCGGCGTCGGTCACCATCTGCACCATGGTTTCGAGGTTGAGTTCCGCCGCGAGCCGGCTGCCGATACGGTTGAGGATTTCCAGGGCTTGCCGATCCGCAATCAATTCTTCACGGCTATCCGGCGACGGCGGTACTTCGATTTGCATAGGCAACCAACGCTCGCAGTAGATGACAGTGGCTTATATCTGTTCGGACAACGTCCGACGTGGAGCCGCTCCCTTCATATGTGCGTTGATGCGACGAAACGTCGCCTGAGTCGCAGTTAGCGGCGTACCAGCAGCACACCGGATTCCATGTGATGGGTATAAGGAAACTGGTCGAACAGCGCGCAACGCTCGATGCGATGGGTGTCGTGCAGCTGGGCGATATTCGCGGCCAGCGTTTCCGGGTTGCAGGAAATGTAGAGAATGCGCTCGAAGCGGCGGGTCAGCTCGCAGGTATCCGGATCCATGCCGGCGCGGGGCGGATCGACGAAGACGCTGCCGAAGGCGTAGCTTTTCAAGTCGATTCCGGCCAGGCGGCGGAACGGGCGCACTTCGTTGAGCGCCTGGGTCAGTTCTTCGGCGGACAGACGCACCAGGGTCACGTTGTCGATACCGTTATCGTCGAGGTTGGCCAGCGCTGCATTCACGGAGGATTTGCTGATCTCGGTGGCCAGCACCTTGGGTACGCGGGTCGCGAGCGGCAAGGTGAAGTTGCCGTTGCCACAGTAGAGTTCGAGCAGATCGTCGTTGCGCTCGCCGAGCACGTCATGTGCCCAGTTCAACATCTTCTGGCAAACCTCGCCGTTGGGCTGGGTAAAGGCGCCCTCCGGTTGACGATAGCTGAACTGCCGGCCGGCGACGGTCAACTGCTCGGTGACGAAATCTCGGCCGATAACGATGCGCTTGCCCTTCGAGCGTCCGACGATGCTGACGCCCAAGGTCGCGGCCAGCTGCTCGGCTTCGGCCTGCCAAGCGTCGTTCAGCGGCCGATGATAGGCGAGGGTGATCAGCGCATCGCCAGAAAGCGTGGTCAGGAACTCGACCTGGAACAGTTTGAAACTCAGGGTCTCGCTGGCTTGCCAGGCAGCCTTCAGCTGCGGCATCAGCTCATTGATGCGCCGGCTGGCGATGGGGAACTCGTCGATGAGGATCGGCGTGTGCTTGTCGCCGGGCTCGAACATCGCGTAATGGCGCTGGCCGTCCTCGCGCCACAGGCGAAATTCGGTGCGCAGCCGGTAATACTCGCGCGGCGAGTCGAACACCTCTGGAGCCGGTGCGTCGAAGGGCGCCAGCAGCTCGACCAGCCGGGCGGCTTTCTCGGCGAGTTGGGCGTCGTAAGTGGCGGGGTCGAATTGCGGACGGCTCATTGGTGACTCTTTGAGTTGGTATAAATATTCGTAGGGTGGATGACGCGTTTTCATCCACCTTATGCAGGTCCCGGTGGATGGATGAAGCGGCATCCACCCTACAGGCAACGGTGCCTGATGATATTGGCCGTACGGCCGCACCGGTTTTATCGGGGCGCCGCCGGCCTGCTTCGAGCGGTATTGGTGGGCTGAAGCCCACCCTACGGTACTCAGGATAATTTGTAGGGTGGGCTTCAGCCCACCAATACCGCAGGTACCTTAGCCCGCGAACCAGCCCAGCTTGATCACGAACAGGATCGAGAGGATCCACATCGCCGGACTCAGGTCACGCCAGCGGCCGGCGAGCAGCTTGATGGCGGTCCAGGCGATGAAGCCGAAGGCGATACCGTTGGCGATGGAGAAGGTCAGCGGCATCGCCAGCGCGGCGATGACTACGGGTGCGGCGACGGTGAGGTCATCCCAGTCGATATTGGCCAGGCTGCTCATCATCAGCACCGCGACGAACAACAGTGCCGGCGCGGTCGCAAAAGCCGGTACGGCTCCGGCCAATGGTGCGAAGAACAGGCTGAGCAGGAACAGCAGGGCGACCACGCAGGCGGTCAGGCCGGTGCGCCCGCCGGCACTGATGCCAGCTGCGGATTCGATATAGCTGGTGGTGGTCGAGGTACCCAGCGCAGCGCCAGCCATGGTCGCGGTGCTGTCGGCCAACAGCGCGCGGCCCAGGCGCGGCATCTTGCCGTCCTTGTCCAGCAAATTGGCCTTCTGCGCCACGCCGATCAAGGTGCCGGAGGTGTCGAACAGATCGACGAAGAGGAAGGCGAAGATGACGCTGAGCAGGCCGATATCCAGCGCGCCGGCAATGTCGAGCTGAAGCAGCGTCGGCATAAGCGACGGCGGCATCGAGACCACGCCGTTAAGCTCGGACAGACCGAGCAATATCGACAGGCCGGTAACGACCAGAATGCCAATCATCACCGCGCCGGTGACCTGGCGGTAGGCCAGCGCGGCGATCAGGAAAAAGCCCAGGCAGGCCAGCAGCGGCCCGCCCGCAGTCAGGTCGCCGAGGCCCACGAGCGTCGCGGGATTATCGACAACGATGCCCGCATTCTTCAACGCGATGATCGCCAGGAACAGGCCGATACCGGCGGCGATGCCTGAACGCAGTGCCAGCGGAATGCTGTGGATGATCCACTCGCGAATCTTGAAAATCGACAGCAGGAAGAAGATCGCACCCGACAGGAACACCGCACCCAGCGCGGTCTGCCAGGTGTAGCCCATGGTCAACACCACGGTGTAGGTAAAGAAGGCGTTCAGGCCCATGCCCGGCGCCAGCGCGATCGGGTAGTTGGCCAGCAGGCCCATGATGGCCGAGCCGATGGCGGCCGCCAGACAGGTCGCGACGAACACCGCGCCGTGGTCCATTCCGGTTTCGGCGAGGATGCTCGGGTTGACGAAGAGGATGTAGGCCATCGTCAGGAAAGTGGTGAGGCCGGCAAGGATCTCGGTGCGCAGCGTGGTGTTATGCGCCTTGAGTTGGAACAGCTTCTCCAGCATGGTCAATCCTCTTGTTGCCGGTCGTTGATTTGGCGGTTGGGTTTGCTGCTTCTGAGAGCAGCTTGTTCGCTACAGCAAAGCCTATCCGGGCGTTGCCCGCAAAAGCCGCGCATCTTACACCGGCGCTGCGCCGGGATGAATTGCGCCACAGGTCCGTTGTCGCTTCGCCGCGTTCTACAGGCAGGCTGTCATCGTCTCGTAGGGTGGATGAAGCAGCGTTGCAATTTCCGTCAGAAAGATCACCTGACCGGACGCTGCGTAACCCATCAGCGCCGCCTCGCGAATCAAAGATCGGCATATCGCGCTCGCCTGCAACCTCTCGCCGCACGGCGCTCCACACGCCACCCGGCTGAACGATTTTTTCGCCTTGGCAGTCGTACCCCTAGACGCAGGGACAGCGCACCAAATGCCTGAGGCTTCCGGCGAATCTGCATAGAACAGATGCCAGGCGCCCTTCAAACCGTGAGGCTGTCATGAGCGAAAACGCTTCCAACGCAGGGGGCATCGCCGCCTGCTCGATCACCCTTCAACTCAATGGGCAGAGTCGTCAGGTCGAGGTCTATCCGTGGACCACGCTGCTTGACCTGCTGCGTGAACAGCTGGCCCTGACCGGCACCAAAAAAGGCTGCGACCACGGTCAATGCGGCGCTTGCACGGTGCTGCTCAATGGCAAGCGGATCAACAGCTGTCTGACCCTGGCGGTGATGCACGACGGCGCCGAGTTGACCACCATCGAAGGGTTGGCGCAGGGCGAGGCGCTGCATCCGATGCAGGCCGCTTTCGTCAAACACGATGCCTTCCAGTGCGGCTATTGCACGCCGGGACAGATCTGTTCTGCGGTGGGCCTGGTCGCCGAGGGCCGTGCGCAGACCCGCGACGAGGTGCGCGAACAGATGAGCGGCAATATCTGCCGTTGCGGCGCCTATCCGAACATCCTCGCGGCCATTGAAGAGGCGACACCCGAGACGCGCGAGCGGCTGGGCGGAGCGCAGGAGGTGATGCCATGAATCCGTTCAGCTACGCCCGCCCAGGCAGTGTCGACGAAGCCATCGGCCAGTTCCGCCCGGACAGTCGCTATATCGCTGGCGGCACCAACCTGCTCGATTTGATGAAGGAAAACGTCACGCGTCCGAGTCAACTGATCGACATCACCCGCCTGCCATTGGCCGACATCGAGGAAACCGCCGACGGCGGTTTGCGTATCGGTGCACTGGTGAGCAATGCCGATCTGGCCTGGCATCCGCTGGTGGAGCAGCGCTATCCGTTACTGTCCCAGGCGATACTCGCCGGTGCCTCGCCGCAGCTGCGCAACATGGCCACCACCGGCGGCAACCTGCTGCAGCGCACCCGTTGCTATTACTTCTACGACAGCACCACGCCATGCAATAAGCGCGAGCCGGGCAGTGGTTGCTCGGCACGCAACGGCCTCAACCGCATCCACGCGATTCTTGGCCACAGCGACGCCTGCATCGCGGTGCATCCGTCCGACATGTGTGTGGCGATGGCCGCGCTGGAGGCGGTGGTGCATGTGCAGGGGCCGCAGGGCGAACGGCGTATCGCCTTCGCCGATTTCCACCGCTTGCCCGGTGACGAGCCGGAGCGTGACAACACCTTGGTCGATGGCGAGTTGATCACGGCCGTCGAGTTGCCACCGCAGGGTTTTGCCGCCAACAGTCACTATCTCAAGCTGCGCGACCGCGCTTCCTACGCCTTCGCCCTGGTCTCGGTAGCCGCGGCGCTGGACATGGACGCTGCTGGCATTCGCGGCGCACGCATCGCCCTCGGCGGGGTGGCACACAAACCTTGGCGCAAAGCAGAAGCAGAAGCGGCATTGATGGGCAAGCCGGCAGACGAAGCCGCGTTCACCGCCGCCGCCGACCTTCTGCTCGAAGGCGCCAGCGGCTTCGAGCACAACGCCTTCAAGATCGAACTGGCCCGGCGCGCCATCGTTCGTGCCCTGACCGTCGCCGCCAAAGGAGCCGCCCGATGAAACCAGCCAATTCCCCTTTCGGCCAACCCATCGACCGCGTCGACGGCCCGCTCAAGGTCACCGGACGGGCGCGCTACGCCAGCGAATTCCATGTGCCCGGCCTGCTTTATGGCAGCGTGGTCAACAGCAGCATCGCCCGCGGAAGAATCGCCAGTATTGATGCCAGCGCGGCCGAGGCGGTGCCCGGCGTGGCGCTGGTGCTGACTCATCAGAATCGTCCGCCGATCGCCAGTTACGACAAGCCCTACGAGGACGATGACGCGGCCGATGGCTCGCCGTTTCGCCCGTTGTTCAACGATCGCATTCTCTACAGTGGCCAGCCGATCGCCTTGGTGGTCGCGGAAAACCTCGAGCTGGCGCGTTACGCCGGCAGTTTGGTGCGCGTGGAATACGTCCCAGAGCCGCATCGCACCGATCTGCTGAGCGAGTTGGAAACCATGCACAAGGCGCCCGCCGATTTGCCACCGCCGCGCGGCGATGTCGATAGTGCGTTGCGGGGTGCCATGCTCAAGCTCGATCGGGAGTACAGCACGCCGGTCGAACACCACAACCCGATGGAGCCGCATGCGTCCACCGTGCACTACCTGCCAGACGGCAAGCTGGAAATCCATGACAAAACCCAGGGCGTGCAAAATTGCATGCGCTATCTGGAAGGCGTGTTCGGCATGGAAGGCAAGATTCGCATCCTTTCGCCTTTCGTCGGCGGCGCCTTCGGTTCCGGCCTGCGCCCGCAGTATCAGTTGCCGCTGGCGGTGATGGCGGCGCTGAAACTCAAGCGCTCGGTGCGGGTTACTTTGAAGCGCCAGCAGATGTTCACCTTCGGCTACCGTCCGCGGAGCATCCAGCGCCTTTCCATCGGCGCGGCGCCCAATGGGCAGCTGGAAGCGATGTCCCACCAGGCCATCGGCCAGACATCCTCCTTCGAAGACTTCACCGAACACGAGGTCGAGTGGTCGGGCATGCTTTACCAATGCCCCAATGTGAAGCTGGACTACCAGTTGGTGCCGCTGGACGTCTATACGCCGCTGGATATGCGTGCGCCGGGCGCAACCATCGGCGTATACGCACTGGAATGCGCCATGGACGAGCTGGCCTATGCGGCGACCATCGACCCGCTGGCGCTGCGCCTGAAGAACTACGCCGAGCGCAACGGTAACGAAGACAAGCCTTACTCAAGCAAGGAGTTGCGCCAATGCTACGAGCAGGGCGCCGAACGGTTCGGCTGGTCGCGCCGCTCGATGGAGCCACGCAGCATGCGCGACGGCCATCAGCTGATCGGCTGGGGCATGGCCACTGGCGTCTGGGAAGCCATGCAAATGCCGGCGAGCGCCAAAGCCTGCATAGAGCCGGGCGGGCGGCTGGTAGTCAGCAGCGCCACGGCGGATATCGGCACCGGAACCTACACCGTCATGACGCAGATCGCGGCGGCTGCGATGGGCTTGCCGCTGGAGCAGGTGGAGTTTCGGTTGGGTGACTCAAACCTGTCCAAGGCGCCGCTGGAGGGCGGTTCGGCCACCGTGTCGTCGGTTGGTAGCGCGGTGCAGAAAGCCTGCGAAGAGCTCCGTCAAAAACTCCTGGATGCGGCACAGCAGTCACCGGTTTCGATATTCACCGGGGCGAAACTCGATGACGTTGAGTTCGTCGATGGGCAGATGCGCCTGAAGGCTGCGCCAGAAACGAGTGTCGAGGTCGGCCAGATCGTTGCGGTGAGCGGCATGCTGGAAGCCGAGGCGAGTGTCGAGCCGGGCGAGAAACGCAACGAGTACGCCACGGCCACACACTCGGCGGTATTCGTCGAGGTGCGCGTGGACGAGTCGCTGGGCACGGTCAAGGTCAATCGTGTGGTCAGCGCGGTGGCGGCCGGGCGGATAGTCAATCCGAAGACGGCTGGCAACCAGATCGTGGGCGGGGTGGTGTGGGGCATCGGCATGGCGCTGCACGAAGAGACCATGATCGATCACACGCTCGGTCGCTACATGAACCACAACCTGGCCGAATACCACGTGCCGGTGAATGCCGACATCGGCGAGATCGATGTGATCTTCGTCGAGGAAAAAGACGAGATCGTCAACGCGCTCGGCTCCAAAGGCGTCGGCGAGATCGGCATCGTCGGCGTTGCGGCGGCTGTGGCCAACGCGATCTATCACGCCACTGGAAAACGCGTGCGCGACCTGCCAATCACGATGGATAAGCTGCTCTAAAGCGGCTGCAAGCTGCAGGCTATAGGCGGCAGGAAAGAGCGCAAGAGCGGAAAGGCTTTGCAGTACTCAAGCGCCCACGCCTGCCGCCTTAATCAAGATCGCGATGCAACTGGTCGCGGTTGGTCAGGGTCGGGAACAGCTTCATCCAGGTACCGGCGATGAGTAGCGTACCGACTCCGCCGATCACCACCGCGGGTACGGTGCCGAACCAGTGCGCGGTGAGGCCGGATTCGAATTCGCCGAGCTGGTTCGATGCGCCGATAAACAGCCCATTCACCGCACTCACCCGGCCACGCATTTCGTCCGGGGTTTCCAGCTGCACGAAGGCGCCACGGATCACCATGCTGATCATGTCCGCCGCGCCCAGCACAACCAGCACGCCAAGCGACAACCAGAACGATGTCGACAGGCCGAAGGCGATGGTGGCAACACCGAACACACCGACAGCCGCGAACATCACTCGCCCGACCCGACGGTTGATCGGATAGCGCGCCAGCCAGAGCGACATCAGCAGCGCACCCACCGCCGGCGCCGAGCGTAGCAGTCCGAGGCCCCAGGAACCGGTGAGCAGAATATCCTTGGCGAACACCGGCAGCAGCGCTGTGGCGCCACCCAGCAGCACGGCGAACATATCCAGCGAGATGGCACCGAAGATATCCGGACGGCTGCGGATGAAGCGCATCCCGGCTAGCAGATTATCCATCGCTGGGCCGGTCTGTTTCGGCGGTGCCGGACGCTTCGGAAGGCTCAGCATAAGGCTGCAGGCAGTGGCGAACAGCAACGCCACCGGCCCATAGACCCACAACGGGCCGATGGCGAACAGTAAGCCCCCGAGTGCCGGCGCGACGATGGTCGCGGTCTGCATCGCTGAAGACGAGGCGGCCACTGCGGCTGGGAATAGCGGGGTCGGCACCAGGCTCGGCAGTAGCGCCTGGGTGGCCGGCCCCTCGAAGGCCCGCGCGCTGCCGAGCAGGAACGCGAGCACGAAAATCATCTCGCGCGTCACACCCAGGCCGCCGGCCCCAAGCACTAGCGCCAAGGCGATCAGCCCTTGCAGGGCCTGACACAACGCCGCCACTCGACGACGGTCGAAGCGATCGGCGACGTGCCCGGTCCAAAGGATGAACAGCGCGCGCGGCAAGAATTCGGCAAGCCCGACCAGGCCCAGGTCCAGCACGTTGCCGGTCAGCTCGTACATGTGCCAGCCGATGGCCACGGCGAGCATCTGAAAACCGCTGGCGGTGAATACGCGGGCGAACCAGAACTTGATGAAGGGACGTTGATGGCGCAACAGCAATTTAGCGTGAGTGGACATCAGGCGGGTGCGCAGGCGGGGCAGGGCCGGAAAGAGTAACACGCAGCACCGCTGGCACTGCGCCGCTCCGAACCGCCAGCTAAATAATCATTTAGTGGTTCTGGTGGGCTGAAGCCCACCCTACGGTGCTGCGTTCTGCGCGCACGGATCAGCCCGGCAGCACGCCGCGCTCGGTGAACACCGTCTTGGCTGTACTCATGCCATTGAGCGCTGCGGGAAAGCCGGCGTATACGGCCATCTGAATGATCACTTCGACGATCTGCTCCGCTGTGCAACCGACATTCAGTGCGCCGTGAATGTGCACGGCCAGTTGCGGCTGGCAGTGGCCCAAGGCGGTGAGCGCCGCCACGGTGGCCAGTTCACGTTGTGGCAGATCCAGTCCGGGTCGTTGGTAAATGTCGCCAAAGGGAAATTCGATGACGTAGCGGGCGAGGTCAGGTGCGATGGCTTGCAGGCTATCGATAACCTTGCGTCCGGCGTCGCCGTCGATCTGTTCGAGCATGGCCAAGCCATTGGTATAGCGGGTCGATGCAGGCATGGAAGCGTTCCTCACGAATGACTGGAGGAAACAGCCTGCGGCTTGGAGTCAACTCTAAGTCAAGGGCCGACTTGCTGTCGGTAGAGCTCGATCTTCGCCTGCAGCGCGTCGAGGTGGGCGCGATCACGCTCCAGGCGTTCCTGCAGCTTCAACGCGTGCGCTTCGAGCAGCGCCAGACGCGCCGCCAATGTCGGCTCGCCACGCTCGCGCATATCGGCGTAGGTCATGATGTCCTCCAGCGCCATGCCGGTATCTTTCAGGCGCAGGATGAAGGCAATCCACTCCAGATCGCGCGGGCTGTAGACACGAAAGCCGCTGACATCTCGAGCGATATGGCGCAGCAGGCCAATCTTCTCGTAATAGCGAAGGGTATGTGCGGACAGACCAGTGTGCGCGGCGAATTGCTGGATGCTCATCGTCACGCGCGTGTCGCTCATGCCTTGATCGCCCGGAGGATGACGAACTTGGGCGTCGCCGCGACCTGCTCGACTTTGCCGAACAGCCGCTTGAGCTTGAGGTGATAACCAAGGTGGCGGTTGCCGACGATCCATAGCTCGCCGCCCTTGCCCAGCGCGGCCTTGGCCTGGGTGAACATGCGCCAGGCAAGAAAATCGCCGACCACCTGTTGCTGGTGGAACGGCGGATTGCACAGCACCAGATCCAGCGACGCCGGCGGCTGTTCGGCTAGCCCATCACCGGCGCGAATATCGGCTAGGCGTTCGCCGAGGATCGCTTGCCAGTTCTCTTGCGCTGATTGCACTGCCATATAACTCTCGTCCACCAGCGTCAGCTGCGCCTGCGGATTACTCAGCGCGTAGACGATGCCTAGCACGCCATTGCCGCAGCCCAGGTCCGCCACGCGTAGGTCGCCGAGTGCTTTGGGCAAATGCGGGAGGAAGGCGCGCGTGCCGATGTCCAGATCGTCCCGGCAGAACAGGTTGGCATGGTTGAGCAATTCGATGCCGGGCTGATCGAGGCGATATCGGGTCGGATACGGCGACGCTGACGCCGGCTTGCTGCTGGGTATAGCGGTCAGCAGGCGCGCCTTCTTCACCGCCAGGGAAGCCTGCACCGGGCCTATGTATTTCTCCAGCAAATCGCCCGCAGCGCGCGGTAGATGCTTGATCATCGCGGCGGCGATCACTTGCGCGCCCGGCGCCAGCTGGCTCTGCAGGCGGATCAATTGTTCTTCCAGCAATGCCAGCGTCTTGGGGACGCGAATCAACACGCGGTCGAACGGGCCCTGCACGACTTCGCTGGCCGGTACGAAGGTCACGCTGTCCGGAGCCAGCGCGTTGCGTTGCAGATTTTTCTGCAGCGCCAGGTACGCCAAGTGCGAGTCGCCGCTGCTGGTCACCTGCGCCTGTTGAGCCAACGAACAGCCCAGGGCACCGAAATTGTCGTTGAGGATCAGTATCCGGGTGCCGGTCGGCAAGGCCTGCTCGTGCAACTGCGCCAGCAGATACTCGTCGGCTGCATCGAAAGCCTGCAGCGGTTCGTTCGGTTGTTCGGGTTGGCGGATCAGGTCGAGGCTGGCGTACGGGGTTTCGAGAATAGGCATAAGAACTGACGGTGTTTGTTGGCGTCGGAAAGGAGTATCAAAGGATCAAGCCGATGAAAAACTATCTGTGTTGGCAATGCCGCGTTAGAAACAGCTCAGCAAGCTCATTTAGGAAAACGGCTGTTTCAGCAGGCGCGCCTTCCTCGCTAACGTTTTTCAGCGGTCTGATAACCCCTCGAACCCGCAGATGTCCGCGAAGGGAGAGAAGTATGACCGTCAGCGAAGAGAAGTTCACCCGCCAGCGCCTGCTCGAGGTGCAGACGCTGACGCCGAGTCTGTTCACCCTGCGCACTACCCGCGATCCCGGTTTCCGTTTCACCGCTGGCCAGTTCGCCCGGCTTGGCGTGCGTAAATCCAGCGGCAGCATCGTCTGGCGCGCCTATTCCATGGTCTCGGCGCCGCACGATGAGTTTCTCGATTTCTTCTCGATCGTGGTCCCGGACGGCGAATTCACCAGCGAGCTGAGCCGCCTGAGCCCCGGCGACGAGTTGCTGGTAGATAAGCAGGCATTCGGTTTTCTAACCCTAGATCGCTTCATCGATGGCCGCGATCTCTGGCTGTTGGGCACCGGCACCGGCCTCGCGCCGTTTCTTTCGATCCTGCAGGACTTCGAGGTCTGGCAACGCTTCGAGCGGATCATCCTCGTCTACAGCGCGCGCAGCGCATCCGAACTGGCGTATCAGAACCTGATTCACGAGCTGCCGCAGCGTGACTATTTGGAAGGGCTCGGATCGAAACTGACTTATCTACCGGTCGTTACCCGCGAAGACGTGCCGGGGACGCTAAACGGTCGTATCACCAGCCTGATCGAAAGCGGCGAGCTGGAACGCGCCGCGGGACTCCGGCTCGAACCCGAGCATTCGCGGATCATGCTCTGTGGTAATCCGCAGATGATCGAAGACACGCGCGCTATCCTCAAGACCCGCAATCTCAACCTCGCACTGACCCGCAGGCCAGGACAGGTGGCGGTAGAGAATTATTGGTAGGGGCTGAAAGCCGATAAAAGCGCTGGAGGCTGGACGATGAAGCAGCTTGAAACTTGAAGTTGGTAGAAAAACTTGACATGAGGTTTGAAGATCCGCAGCGCTCCAGTAGCGTGGGCCGGGCGGCGTTCCGCTTCAGCCCGCCAGTGTTCCAGGGCTCGGTGTTTGCCGCGGTGGGCTAAAGCGGAACGCCGCCCGGCCCACCCTACGGTCTTGTGGCTCGCAACTGCCGCTACGTTAAACAACACCCTGCGCCAGCATGGCGTCGGCAACCTTGACGAAGCCGGCGATGTTGGCGCCTTTCACGTAGTTGATACGGCCATTTTCTTCGCCGTAGGAAACGCAGGCATGGTGGATCGACTGCATGATGCCGTGCAGCTTGGTGTCCACCTCACCGGCGCTCCAGTGCAGGCGCATGGCGTTCTGGCTCATTTCCAGACCGCTACAGGCGACACCACCGGCGTTCGACGCCTTGCCTGGGGCGTAGAGAATGCCGGCCTCGAGGAACAGATCAACCGCATCCAGCGTCGACGGCATGTTGGCGCCTTCGGCCACGCAGATACAGCCGTTCTTGAGCAAGGTGCGTGCATCTTCACCATCGAGTTCGTTCTGGGTTGCGCAGGGCAGGGCGATCTCGCATGGCAGGCTCCAGGGCCGCTGATCGGCTAGATAGGTCACGCCGAAATGCGCGCCCATTTCCTCCAGCCGACCGCGACGGACGTTTTTCAAGTCCATCAGATAGCCCCATTGTTCCGCGGTCAGGCCGTCCGGGAAGTGCAGCGTGCCCCCCGAATCAGACAGGGAAACGACCCGGCCGCCCAGCTCCATGACTTTCTGCGCGGCGTATTGCGCAACGTTGCCGGAACCAGAGATGGCAACGCGTTTGCCTTCGAAGCTGCTGTGGGTGTTCTTGAGCATTTCTTCGGCGAAATAAACGCAGCCATAACCGGTGGCTTCCGGACGGATCAGGCTGCCGCCGTAGGACAAGCTCTTGCCGGTCAATACCGAGGTGAACTGGTTGGACAGACGCTTGTACTGGCCGAAGAGGAAGCCGATTTCGCGACCACCGACGCCGATGTCGCCTGCCGGTATGTCGAGATCAGCACCGATGTGGCGATACAGCTCAGTCATGAAGGACTGGCAGAAGCGCATGACTTCGTTATCGCTCTTACCCTTGGGGTTGAAGTCCGAGCCGCCTTTGCCGCCCCCCATGGGCAGCGAGGTGAGGGAGTTCTTGAAGACTTGTTCGAAGGCGAGAAACTTCAATACGCCGATATTGACCGAAGGGTGGAAGCGCAGGCCGCCTTTGTAGGGGCCGATGGCGCTGTTCATCTGAATGCGGAAGCCGCGATTGACCTGTACGCGTGCCTGATCGTCGACCCACGGCACTCGGAAGATGATTGACCGCTCCGGCTCGACCATTCGCTCAATGATGCCAGCCTGCATATACCGTGGATTGGCTTCGAGGAATGGCCAGAGGCTGCGAACGACTTCCTCTACGGCCTGATGAAACTCGGGTTGGTGGGGGTCGCGTTGTTTTAGCCGGGCAAGAAAAGCGTCAACGGTTTCGTACATATGTGAGCCCTCGGCGACCGCTGTGGCAGCCATTTAGAATTTTTGGCCGGCGACTCTAACAAACAACTTTTGCACCGTGAAGGTGCGATATGGAACGAAAAATGTCACGTTCTGGTGCGTGATTGGCGCGGGCGGGTGTCTTTCTCTTGACGGAAAAGCGACTTATCGTCCGGTCTGCCTGTTGCTGATGCGAGACGTTCATTCATACATAGCGCATGGGAATTCCAGCCGGAATCGACGGTGCGCCTCAATCTGCTTATAGCCCATACGAAAACGGAGCCTTTCGGCTCCGTCATCGGTCGTGTTACTGGGCCAACTTCTTGTATTTGACCCGGTGCGGCTGGGACGCCGCGTCGCCTAGGCGCTTCTTGCGATCGGCTTCGTACTCGGTGTAGTTGCCTTCGAAGAATATGATTTCGCCGTTATCTTCATAAGACAGGATGTGGGTAGCGACCCGGTCGAGGAACCAGCGATCGTGAGAGATCACGATGGCCGCGCCGGGGAAATCCAGCAGCGCTTCTTCCAGCGAACGCAGGGTTTCCACGTCGAGGTCGTTGGACGGTTCGTCGAGCAACAGCACGTTGGCGCCTTCTTTCAGCGTCAGCGCCAAATGCAAGCGGCCACGCTCACCGCCGGACAGGTCCTTGACGAACTTCTGTTGGTCGCCGCCCTTGAAGTTGAAACGCCCCACATAGGTGCGCGACGGCACTTCATAGTTGCCGATGCGGATCATGTCGGCGCCGCCGGACACCGCTTCCCAGACGGATTTGCTGCCGTCCAGGTCATCGCGGCTCTGGTCGACGCACGCGACCTGCACGGTTTCGCCGATTTCGATGCTGCCCGAGTCCGGCTGCTCCGTACCCATGATCATGCGGAACAGCGTCGACTTGCCCGCGCCATTGCCGCCGATCACACCGACGATCGCGCCCTTGGGCATGCTGAACGACAGATCTTCGATCAGTACGCGGTCGCCGTAACCCTTGGTCACGTTTTTGAAATCGATGACTTTGTCGCCCAGGCGCTGGCCAGCAGGGATGTAGATTTCATTGGTCTCGCTGCGCTTCTGGAATTCCTGCGATTGCAGTTCCTCGAAGCGCTGCAGACGTGCCTTGGACTTGGCCTGACGCGCCTTGGCGCCTTTGCGCACCCACTCCAGCTCTTCCTTCATGGCCTTTTCATGGGCCGACTGCTGTTTGGATTCCTGCGCCAGGCGGTTGGATTTGGCTTCCAGCCAACCGGAGTAGTTGCCCTCGTAGGGAATGCCCGCGCCGCGGTCGAGTTCGAGAATCCAGCCGGCGACGTTGTCGAGGAAGTAACGGTCGTGGGTGATCGCCACCACGGTGCCGGAGAAGTCATGGAGGAAATGCTCCAGCCAAGCCACTGAGTCGGCGTCCAGGTGGTTGGTCGGTTCGTCCAGCAGCAGCATGTCGGGCGCTGATAGCAACAGGCGGCACAACGCGACGCGGCGCTTTTCGCCACCGGACAGATGCTCGACCTTGGCATCCCACGGCGGCAGACGCAGGGCGTCGGCGGCGACTTCCAGTTGACGCTCCAGGTTGTGTCCGTCGCTGGCTTGCAGAATGGCTTCGAGCTTGGCCTGCTCGGCGGCCAGCTTGTCGAAGTCGGCGTCGGGCTCGGCGTAGGCCGCGTAGACCTCATCCAGGCGAGCCTGCGCATCTTTGATGACGCTGACGGCCTCTTCAACGACTTCGCGAACGGATTTGCTCGGGTCGAGTTCGGGTTCCTGTGGCAAATAGCCGACATTCAGCTCGGGCATCGCTCGGGCTTCGCCGTCGAACTCTTGGTCGACGCCGGCCATGATTTTCAAGAGGGTGGACTTGCCCGAGCCGTTGAGGCCGAGCACGCCGATCTTGGCGCCAGGGAAGAATGACAGGGAAATGTTCTTGAGGATTTCACGCTTCGGCGGAACGACTTTGCTCAGCCGGTGCATGGTGTAGACGTATTGAGCCATGGAGACGAATGCCCGTGACGAAGAAAAAGAAAAGGAGGCGAATCCCGCCGCGGCCGGCAGGTCAAACAGTTCGGCAAAGCTACCGGAATGCTCCAGACAGGGCAAACCACCGGCATGGGATTTCGATGCTGGCACTTTGCCGTTTAGCGAGGCATTCTTGAGTCATTCAAGTGTCAGCTTATGGCTACTCTCGTCTCAGACAAGGTCCGATCCGCTTGGCCGAAATCGATCCTCCACACTCGTTGGCGTCCCGCCCTGAAAGGCTCGCTTCTTTAGCTCGGTTCGTTGCGCGGGCTTGCGCCCGCGTCCCGTTGCCGCGTCGCATGGCGATCTATTGGCAGACGCTGCGCTATTCGGCCACCGCGCTCGGCGCCATCGAGGAGCGGATCCTCATCAGTGATTTCTCCGGACGGCTGCAGTTTCTCAATAGTCGCGCGGAGGCGATGTTCGGCTTGAATAAGCGCGATGCCTCGCGTTATCGATTGCAGGAGTTGTTGCCGGGCTTGGATCCGCTGGCGTTCGACGCCTCCAATTCCAGTGTCGATTTGTGCCTCGACGCCTTGCGGCTTATACAAGATGGCGAGGCTCGCCTGTTTTCCGTGACCCGCCGGGCGCTGCGCCTGGATGGCGAGACGCAGCCAACCGGTTTCGTCTGGGTCATGCGCGATATAACGGTTGAACAATCGGCGCAGACCGCACTGGCCGAGCGCGAGCGTTTCTGGTCCGAAGTGCTCCGAGCAATTCCCGATACGCTTTACGTTCAGGATCTGTCGATCGGCAAGTTGCTGTTCAGTAATAGCAACTTGGCCACTCGTCTGGGTTACGGCGAAGAAGAGCGCGGGCCGGACCCGAACGCGTTCTGGCTGCGTATCAGTCACCCAGACGATCAGGAATATATCTGGCGTCTATTGGCGCTGCGCGGCTCGATAGCCGACGGAGTGGAGCAGGAAGCTCTGCTGCGCTGGTGCCACCGCGACGGTAGCTGGCGCTGGTTCAGTATCTGCGAGCAGGTGCTGTCGCGCGATGATCAGGGCCGGGTCCGGCGCCTCATCGGAGTCGCGCGCGACGTCACGGCGAACATCGAGCACAGCCACTCCCTGCGCGCCAGCGAGCGCCGCTATCGCATGCTGGCCGGCAGCCTGCAGGATGTGATCTTCACTACCGACAGCACCGTGCGCATCAATTACATCAGCCCATCGGTGCAAACCGTGCTCGGCTATAGCCCGGAATGGGCGGCGGAGCACGGTCTCGATCAAGTGGTGATCAAATCGCGCCAGGCCGCTCGCTTTTATGACCTGATGCGCCAGGTGCGCAAAGCCTCGGCCAACCCGGTGACGCTCGCCGAACTCGGGCAAAGCCTGCAGAGCCAGACGCTGTATTTCGACTGCCTCGCGGCGGATGGCCGAGCGGTGGCGATCGAGCTGCGGATCATGCTGATCTGGAACGAGAACAACCGCTTCGACGGGGCCTTGTGTATTGGCCGGGATATCAGCCAACAGCGCCAGGCGGAAAAGGAGCTGCGCCGCGCCGCCACGGTCTTCGACCATTCCACTGCTGCCATTGTGGTCACCGACCCGGCGGGCGGCATCGTGCAGGTCAACGCCGCGTTCACGCGCATCACCGGCTACGGCACCGACGAGGTGCTGGGCCAGCTGCCGACGGTGCTCACCGCGGATCGCCAGCAGGCCATTCAGATGGGTTACGTGCGCAACCAGATCATCCAGACCGGTACCTGGGAGGGCGAATTCTGGCTCAAACGCAAGGATGGCGAGACCTATCCCTGCTGGATCGGCATTACTGCCGTCCATGACGCCGAAAACGATCTGGTCAGCTACGTCTGTTTTTTCAGCGACATGAGCGAACGCAAGGCCAGCGAAAAACGTATCCATCGCCTGGCCTACTACGACGGTCTGACCCAGTTGCCCAACCGCACGCTGTTTCAGGACCGACTCCACAGTAGCCTGCAGCTCGCCGCGCGACGCGGTGGCTGGGTGGTGCTGATGTTTCTCGATCTGGACCGCTTCAAGCCGATCAACGACTCGCTCGGCCACGCGGCCGGCGACCGTATGCTCAAGGAAGTTGCCGTGCGCCTGGCCTCGTGTGTCGATGAAGACGACACAGTGGCGCGCATGGGCGGCGATGAGTTCACTTTTCTCCTGCACCCCGGCGGCGATCGCGACGAGGCACTGACCCGCGCGATTCACGTTGCCGAACGCATCCTCGCCCGCCTGACCGAGCCCTTTGTACTGTCCGGTCGCGAATTCTTTGTTACTGCCAGTATCGGCATTGCGCTAAGTCCGCAGGACGGCGACGACATCAGCCAACTGATGAAAAACGCCGACACGGCGATGTATCACGCCAAGGAACGCGGCAAGAACAACTTCCAGTTCTACCAGGCGGAGATGAATGCCAGCGCGCTCGAGCGCCTGGAGTTGGAAAGCGACCTGCGCCATGCACTCGAACAGCGCCAGTTCGTGCTGCATTATCAGCCGCAGTTCCTTGCCGACGGCCGGACGCTGACCGGCGTCGAGGCGCTGTTGCGCTGGCAGCATCCGGTCCGCGGACTGGTACCGCCGTGTGATTTTATTCCGGCACTGGAGGAGCTGGGCCTCGTGGTGGATGTCGGTGACTGGGTGCTCGGCGAGGCCTGTCGGCAGATTGCCGCTTGGCATCGGGACGGCGTGGCGGTGCCGAAGGTCTCGGTGAATCTTTCCGCACGACAATTCGCCGACGGTAGGCTGGGCCAGCGCATCGCGGCAACCTTGCAGGCCAGCGGGATATCGCCGTCCTGTCTGGAGTTGGAGCTGACCGAAAGCATCCTGATGCAGGACGTCGGCGAGGCGATGCGCATCCTTGAATCGCTCAAGCGCTTGGGGCCGTCGATCGCCATCGATGATTTCGGCACCGGCTATTCTTCGCTGAACTACCTCAAGGCGTTCCCCATCGATGTGCTGAAGATCGACCGCAGCTTCGTCGACGGCCTGCCCGAAGGCGAGCAGGACGCGCAGATCGCTCGGGCAATCATCGCCATGGCGCACAGCCTGAGCATGTCGGTGATCGCCGAAGGCGTGGAAACCCAGGCGCAACTGGATTTTCTGCGTGAGCATGGTTGCGATGAGGCGCAGGGTTTCTACCTCGGCCGGCCGATGCCCGCGGAGAAACTTCAGGACGGCTTCAGGCTGCAGGCGGCAGGCAAAAGCGGCGGCAAGGCTTGACAGCAGTCCGCCGTGCCCCACTCTCGAAGCCTGAAGCCTGAAGCCTGAAGCCTGAAGCCTGAAGCCTGAAGCCTGAAGCC